>NZ_VOXR01000122.1:0-1301 GCF_013420645.1 Acinetobacter sp. C15 | reverse complement strand
GTTACAGTCAAGAGAATCATTGACAACACAGTCATAGTTCCAAAACTTCCTGCAAATGAGGATCCAGTGGAATACCCGGCAGATTACTTCAGAAAATCAAAGGAGATTCCTCTTTACATCAATACTACAAAAAGTTTGTCAGATCTAAGAGGATATGTCTACCAAGGCCTCAAATCCGGAAATGTATCAATCATACATGTCAACAGCTACTTGTATGGAGCATTGAAGGACATCCGGGGTAAGTTGGATAAAGATTGGTCAAGTTTCGGAGTAAACATCGGGAAGGCAGGGGATACAATCGGAATATTTGACCTTGTATCCTTGAAAGCCCTGGACGGTGTACTTCCAGATGGAGTATCGGATGCTTCCAGAACCAGCGCAGATGACAAATGGTTGCCTTTGTATCTACTTGGCTTATACAGAGTGGGCAGAACACAAATGCCTGAATACAGAAAAAGGCTCATGGATGGGCTGACAAATCAATGCAAAATGATCAATGAACAGTTTGAACCTCTTGTGCCAGAAGGTCGTGACATTTTTGATGTGTGGGGAAATGACAGTAATTACACAAAAATTGTCGCTGCAGTGGACATGTTCTTCCACATGTTCAAAAAACATGAATGCGCCTCGTTCAGATACGGAACTATTGTTTCCAGATTCAAAGATTGTGCTGCATTGGCAACATTTGGACACCTCTGCAAAATAACCGGAATGTCTACAGAAGATGTAACGACCTGGATCTTGAACCGAGAAGTTGCAGATGAGATGGTCCAAATGATGCTTCCAGGCCAAGAAATTGACAAGGCCGATTCATACATGCCTTATTTGATCGACTTTGGATTGTCTTCTAAGTCTCCATATTCTTCCGTCAAAAACCCTGCCTTCCACTTCTGGGGGCAATTGACAGCTCTTCTGCTCAGATCCACCAGAGCAAGGAATGCCCGACAGCCTGATGACATTGAGTATACATCTCTTACTACAGCAGGTTTGTTGTACGCTTATGCAGTAGGATCCTCTGCTGATTTGGCACAACAGTTTTGTGTTGGAGATAGCAAATACACTCCAGATGATAGTACCGGAGGATTGACGACTAATGCACCGCCACAAGGCAGAGATGTGGTCGAATGGCTCGGATGGTTTGAAGATCAAAACAGAAAACCGACTCCTGATATGATGCAGTATGCGAAACGAGCAGTCATGTCACTGCAAGGCCTAAGAGAGAAGACAATTGGCAAGTATGCTAAGTCAGAATTTGACAAATGACCCTATAATTCTCAGATCACCTATTATATATTATGCTA
>NZ_VOXR01000121.1:0-1371 GCF_013420645.1 Acinetobacter sp. C15 | reverse complement strand
GCATAGGTATCTACATAATTCCTATGCTTTAGGTTAAATTGAAGAGCATGCTCTTCAATTTAACATCAAAGGCTTAGATCAGCGTCTTGTCAAACGCTACAATAGCCTCGTAAAGCTCAATATGAATCCTCTCGCTTCACTTGCTCCTGCAATCAAAGATATTGCCTCTGCTCAAAAAACCAGTTTCGCAACGACACAAGCCGTTTGGCGATTCTTGAACAATGAAAAAATCACATTTAAACAACTAAATGAACCTATTCATCAGCTTGCTTGTGAACAAATCAAGACATCTCAGCACGACTATGCTTTAGTCATTCATGATTGGTCACAACTCCAATACGTGACACACCGCAATAAAACTCGAAAATTACAAAGAACACATCAGTACGACTCGGGCTATGAATTACAAACCAGTTTACTTGTCGATGCAGCTTCAGGACTTCCTATTGCGCCTTTAGCCCAAACACTTACAGATGCTTTGGGTTGTTATTCGACATTCAATGAACAGCATACCGAGCGCCAAACTCATTTGGATTCTCTTGCTGAACAAATTCACAAAATTGAACAGTTTCCAATTGAGAAAACCTGTGTACATATTATTGATCGTGAGGGTGACTCTATTGCTCACTTAAGAGAGCTTAGTCGTCATGATTTTCAATGGTTAATTCGAGCAAAAGAAGGCAATCGGATTGAATATCAGGGTGAAATTTCTAAAGTTGGAGAGGTGACTGAACAGGTAGAAACACAGCAAGTGAAGTCCGTTGCTTATAAGGGTAAGCAACACATGCTTCATGTTGGGGAAACCAATATACGCTTAACCCGTGCAGCTAAACCCAAAAGAAAAGATCATACAGGTAAAAGGGTTGCTCCTCAGCAAGGTGAGGCAATTGAAGCTAGGCTCATTATTGCAGTGGTTAAGGATAGTGAAGACAAAACAATTGCAAGATGGTCGTTGATCAGTAATGTTTCTTCTGAAATTGATGCCACAGAACTAACAACTTGGTATTACTGGCGTTGGTCAATTGAATGTTATTTCAAACTCCTCAAGCAAGGAGGACATGATATTGAATCTTGGCTTCAAACCACACCTGAAGCAATTTTAAGACGATTGTTGATCAGTTGTATGGCTTGTGTGCTGACTTGGAGAGTGCAACGCTGTACAGACGAGCAGAATCAGAAAGTACGTGCTTTTCTCACACGTATTTCAGGCAGACAACAAAAGAGAGGTCATCTTGAAAGTGCTCCTGCCATATTGGCAGGGCTTTCGATTTTACTGAATACGTTACAATTGCTGTCAGAATATTCTATAGAAGAATTAAATGAACTTGCTGCAATTGCCATAGGTACCTAAAAGATGTGTAGATACCTATG
>NZ_VOXR01000120.1:0-1376 GCF_013420645.1 Acinetobacter sp. C15 | reverse complement strand
CCTATTTAAGTGATGTGCTGAAAAGGTTGCCAACACATAAAGTGCCCCAAATAGAAGAATTACTACCTCACCGCTGGAAACCTGAACCCCGTTAAAACTTGGCGATGGCGTTCAGCGGATGCTTACCATACAACAGTGGCAATCCTTTCTGTAGAAGATTAAAAACAGCCTCCTCTGGGAGGTTTTTTAATATTTTTAATTTGGGGAGTGAATACTTGATAGGCCTGACAGATAAGCAACAAGGGTCTGTAGCCGTTCCTGGTCTCTTTTTTCTAGCTCCCTTACAAGTGCAGCAAATGTTCTACAGTGCATGTTTTTGGGTTTTTGATGTATCGACCACTCTCTAAGGTCTTGTGACCATTGCAAGCGATTCCGTAGCCGTCTGACACGTAGTAGTGGTAAATCAGACTTATTCCATTGTTGTGACATGTAGTTGAGTTGCTGGCATTGTCTGCAAGCGTACGTACTGCATCTAAAATATAGTTTGGTACAGCGTTTACCGCATGAGCATAAAAACCAAAATCTTACACCGCCGTAGTTACAAGCTGAGTGAGTTAAGTCCAGATTAAACCGACCGTAGTCATTACTCGCAGTAATGCTGATATTTCTATGTTGTTTCAGGTATTCATCACTGAATAAACTTCTCAGATTAAGCTGCTTAATGCTTATAAAACCATAATTCTCTACGCTACCTTTCGACATAAAACACCATGCATTTGCTTAATTATTTAGGCGATCAAATTAAGCCTAACATTATATTCTGTGAACTTCCCACCTCATAAAGAGAGTGATAGAGCTAGATTAGAACCTATCAAAACCTATTATTCCAGACGGCGTAAATCCTAAGTAATCCTAAGGTTGAACCTGAAATCATTATGGCACCATTACGGCATGTTTTTCTGCTGCACTGTTAGCAATTGTTAAGGTTTGAACCTGATAAAACCTGAAATTAGGACGCATGTAATCACTACATTTCTTCAATTTGCGAAACAATCCTATGGAAGAAGCGTTTATTCAATAAAAAAGCCCGCACATCGGGGGCGATATACAGGCCATTGCATGAACAAGCCTAACGATACGCCCAAAACTCGCTATGAGAAAAAGCGCAAGCAAAAGCTAGTCAGCTTCAATACTGAGAATTCACACGATGCCGATCTATTGGCCTATGCTAATAAACTGGATGATTTTAGCGGATGGGCTAAAGAACAATTGAATGAAGATATGAAGAAAAAGAAAGGCTCACAATAGTGTAATGCCAGTCAGTTAAGCAAATTTTAGTAAAATGTAGTAAAAATGAGTGTATGTAAATACGCTCATTTTTTTTATGTCTTTATCTGAACATTTAGAATCCACTCTTGAACATGCTCTCCCATCAC
>NZ_VOXR01000014.1:0-68984 GCF_013420645.1 Acinetobacter sp. C15 | reverse complement strand
TTACATGCAAAAGCATCAAGCTTAAGCAAAGTAACTAAGACCCGAACAAGTCCATAACAGTTGTGCTGGCGACAATAGCAAGAGTGAACCACCTGATCCCTTCCCGAACTCAGAAGTGAAACCTCTTAGCGCTGATGGTAGTGTGGGGTTACCCATGTGAGAGTAAGTCATCGCCAGCTCATTATTCAAAATCCCCCTAGCTTAAATAGCAGGGGGATTTTTTTATGCAGAAAATTTGTGTGCTTAAGAAAGTAGAATTTATCGAGGGTTCTTCTCTCCGTTTAAACCAGCTTTTAATCGGTTGAAATTGAAGCCCCCAATTTAACCGGAACCGGCGTATACTCATAATATAATTGGAGTGTATATGTCAGATTCCCAAAGCCAGACTCAGCAAATTGAGCACGATTCTCCTCAGTTTAAGGCCATTCTTCTCTCTTTGTTTTTGGCCGGTTTTGCCTCCTTTTCTGCCTTGTACTGTGTTCAACCGATGATGCCGATTCTGGCCCAGTTCTTTCAGGTCAGTCCGACCCAAAGTAGTTTTCCCTTATCTTTTTCGACCTTTGCTTTGGCCGCCGCTCTATTATTTACCGGACTGATTTCAGATCGGGTCGGGCGTAAACAGATTATGGTCGTGGCATTGTTCTCTGCGGCCTTACTGTTAATAGCCAGTGCTTTATTGCCACAGTGGTCATTTTTTCTCAGCACCCGTGTCCTGATTGGCATGGCAGTCAGTGGGGTGGCCGCGGTGGCAATGACCTATATTGGCGAAGAAATTGCGGCCAAAGATGTTGGCTTTGCCATGGGCTTATATATTTCAGGCACCGCAATTGGCGGCATGAGTGGCCGTTTAATTGCCGGAGTCCTGGTGGATTTTATTTCCTGGCAATATGCAACTTTAATCATTGGTGTGAGTAACCTGGCGATTGCGATTCTGTTTTACTGGCTGTTGCCCAATTCCCGGAATTTCCAGTCCTATCCGATTCAGTTATCGCGCTTTAAACAGGCCTTTGCCAAAAATCTGGCCGATCCAAAATTAAGAATTCTGTTTCTTCAGGGCTTTATTCTAATGGGATGCTTTGTCTCGGTATTTAACTACATGAGCTATCATCTGCTGGATGCGCCTTTTGCTTTGCCACAAACCTGGATCGGGCTGATTTCTGTGGCCTATCTGGCTGGAATTTACAGTTCACCACGGGCAGCACAGTGGGGACAAAAGTTTGGCCGGGAAAAAGTGTTACCGTTGATGCTGCTGGTGATGTGGGCCAGTCTGGCGCTAATGTTACTGAATCAGCTGGCGGTCGTGTTAGTCGGGCTGCTGATTTTTACCTTTGCTTTTTTTGCAGCGCATTCTCTTTGTAGCAGCTGGGTGACCGTGCAATCATTACAGTATCGGGCGGTGGGTTCATCTTTATATCTGTTCTGCTATTACTTGGGCTCGAGCGTGCTCGGCAGTGGTAGCGGTCTGATCTGGGAGCGCTGGGACTGGCCTGGTTTATTGATCTTTATCGCAAGTCTGCTGTTGTTGGGCCTGATATTGACCCTATATCTGAAAAAATTAAGCAGCACTGCACCCACGGCACAGATGAAAAATTAAAAACTTGATTTTGTATAAATTATAATCAAGCAAGCGACTTGGAATTCATGCTAAAATATTCGGCTTTCATCTTTCGATCTTTCGATCTTTTCTGATCTTCCATCTGCCAGCCGAGAATTGCTAGCCATGTCTACTGCTTATACCGCTCAAACCGCGCCGAAAGCGTTGTTTGATTACGACAAATATTGGGCGTCATGTTTTGAACCCGCGCCATTTTTGCCGATGTCACGCGAGGAAATGGACCAACTCGGCTGGGATAGCTGTGACTTTATTCTGGTCTGCGGCGATGCCTATATTGATCATCCATCTTTTGTATCCGGTATTATTGGCCGTGTGCTGGAAGCGCAAGGTTTCCGGGTCGGAATTATCGCGCAGCCTGACTGGACCAATGTCGAGGCCTTTCGTGCCTTAGGTAAACCGAATATTGCCTGGGGCGTCACCGCCGGCAATATGGACTCGATGATCAACCGTTATACCGCGGACCGCAAAATCCGCTCGGATGATGCCTATTCACCAGACAATGTCCCGAACAAACGTCCAGACCGTGCTGCAACCGTGTATTGCCAGCGCTGTCGTGAAGCCTTCCCGGATGTGCCGGTGTTGCTTGGCGGGATCGAAGGTTCACTGCGTCGTATTGCGCATTATGATTACTGGTCAGATAAAGTCCGTCGTTCAATTCTGATGGATTCAAAAGCCGATTTATTGATGTACGGTAATGGCGAGCGTTCCATTATTGAAGTGATGCACCGTCTGGCCAAAGGCGAAAAAATTACCGATATCACCGATGTGCGCGGTACTGCCTTTATTATCAATAAACATAACCGTGCGGCCAAAGCCAAGTTTGTCGAAATCGCCTCCAATGATGTCGATACCATTGGCCGTGTCGATCCGATCATCAACCCCTATGTGATGACCGAAGATATTGATGGCTGTGAAGTTGAAAAAGAAAAGGGTAACAGCTTAAGCCAGTACCAGAATTTCCAAAAAGAAATGGTGGCCAATCCGATTGTCCGTGAAGGCGACAACCTGGATGCCGATACGCAGATTGTTCAGCTGCAACCGGCCTCAAAAGCCATTAAGCATAAACTGCCACCACGTGAACTGGCGGTTATTCGTTTGCCATCTTTTGAAGACGTGGCCAATGATCCTGTGCTGTATGCACATGCCAACCGTATTCTGCATTTGGAAACCAACCCGGGCAACGCACGTGCTTTGGTGCAAAAACACGGCGAGCGTGATGTCTGGATTAATCCACCACCAATTCCATTGACCACTGAAGAAATGGATTATGTGTTTGACCTGCCATATGCACGTCTGCCACATCCAGCTTATGGCGATGCACGTTTCCCGGCGTTCGACATGATCAAGTTCTCGGTGAACATCATGCGTGGCTGTTTTGGGGGCTGTACGTTCTGTTCGATTACCGAACACGAAGGCCGTATCATCCAGAACCGTTCGGAAGAGTCGATTTTGCGTGAAGTGGAAAAAATCCGTGATACCGCACCGGGCTTTACCGGGATTATCTCGGACTTAGGTGGTCCAACCGCCAACATGTACCGTTTACACTGTAAAGATCCGGAAATTGAAAAGAACTGTCGTAAGCCGTCTTGTGTATTCCCGGGCGTGTGTCAGAACCTGCATACCGATCATGCACCACTGACCCAGCTGTACCGTAAAGCACGTGCGATTAAAGGCATTAAAAAGATTCTGATTGGTTCCGGTCTGCGTTATGACCTGGCGGTACTGAATCCGGAATATGTGCGTGAACTGGTGACCCACCACGTTGGGGGTTATCTGAAGATTGCACCGGAACATACCGAAAAAGGTCCGTTATCGAAGATGATGAAGCCCGGTATTGGTACCTATGACCGCTTCAAGCAAATGTTTGATCGTTTCAGCAAGGAAGCCGGCAAGGAACAGTATCTGATTCCGTATTTCATCGCGGCGCATCCGGGCACCACCGACTACGACATGATGAACCTGGCGATCTGGCTGAAAAAGAATGGTTTCCGTGCCGATCAGGTACAGACCTTCTATCCATCGCCAATGGCCACAGCCACCACCATGTATTACACCGGTAAAAACCCGCTGGCCAAAGTGGCGCGTTATACCGAAGATGTCGATATTGTGAAAGGAGAGAAACGTCGTCGTCTGCACAAAGCCTTCTTGCGTTACCATGATCCAAACAACTGGCCATTGTTACGTGAGGCTTTAAAAGAGATGGGCCGTGCCGATTTGATTGGCAATTCCAAGCAGCATCTGATTCCGACCTATCAGCCGCAAGGTACGGAAGGGCAGTACCAGTCAGTGCGTAAGAAAAACTCGACCCTGGCCGGAGATTCACAGAAACGTACCGGTCAGCATGGCAACCGTGGCCAAGGGCAAAATCAGGGTCAGTCGAATCGTCCGAAAAAAGGCCAGATGTTGACCCAGCATACCGGTTTGCCTCCACGTGAAACCGGCGAAAAACGTCCATTTGGCGGTGCAAAGGCCAAAGGTAAGTCTAAGCCAAAATCTCGTGCTTAAATCAGGAAAGGACGCCAAGTGCGTCCTTTTTCTGGTTCACATTTTGTCGGATTTGTCAGACAATCGGTTTGAAAAGAATTGTGAAGCTCATAAAAGTTGGTATACATTAGCTTGAGGAAAAACAAGGAGATGGTTTTTCCTGGAAACTTGCTCTGCAACAGACTGTCAGTGTTTATGCATCTTTCGTCAGCATTGCTTTAAGTTTCTTAAATTTAACCTATTTATAATAAGCAAAACGTTATACTTGTATTTGAAAAATAATCGGTGAGATACCGAATAAATTATAAGAATAGAGTATTAAAGGATTAACCTCATGACTGTTTATATTATTCTCGCAAGTCTTATTCTGGCAGGGTTGCTCATCATGGCAGCCAGGCATGCCATTCAGGCCAAACGCCAGACCGACAGTACCCTGAAACGCCGCGCTATTTTCAGTTTGAATGAGCAGCTGACCTATACCCGGCTGAAAGAAATTTTACCGACCCATACCGTGCTGACCCATGTGTCTTTTGATGCGCTACTGACCACCAAACTGCCGCGTACCCGCAATAAATACCGCAATATGGTGGCGGACTTTGTGGTGCTGGATGATGCTTATCAGGTACTGGCCGTGATTACCCTGGATGATACCCTGACCTTAAAACGTCAGCATATTCAGTATCAGAATGAATTGCTGCGGATGGCCGGTTATACCGTAATCAGCTTTGATCAGGTGCCGGAATATCAGCAGTTGCGTGAAGAATTTGGGTTACTGGAGGGCGCTGAAAATCTGGAGGCGCTTGATCTGCCAAAAAAGAAATTGGCGTTCTATCCGGCCTCAGCGCGCAGAATGGGCGCGTTGGGTTGAAAAAAAGCATCTAAACAGATGCTTTTTATCTCAAATTTTTATGGTTTAACCGCGACCACAGTCATTTCAACCAGGACTTCGGGCTGATACAGCTTGGCTTCCACACAGGTGCGGGGCAGCGCTTCAATATCGGCGACCCAGGCATCCCAGATTTCATTCATGGCAGCATAGTCCTGCTCGATATCTTTTAAGAAAATCATGACCGACATGATATGACTTTTATCGGTACCGGCTTCAGCCAGTAAACGGTCAATTATCTCAAGGGTCTGGCGGGTCTGACCGCGAATATCCAGGCTGGTGTCTTCTGCCAGCTGGCCGGCCAAATGCACCAGATGGCCTGAAATGGCAATTTCTGAATAGCGCTGTGCGACATGTAAACGTTGTACGGTCATAACAAAATCCTGTAGATGGGTAAGCAGCACCTTGGCTGCTCCGGCAATGTGACTATATTGCCATGAAGCGCCAGTACAGAACACCAGCGCTGCCGGAGTTGGTGCAGAAATTCATCAATCTTGTGGTGAGTTTAAATCGACAGGGACAATGATAGGACGTAAAAAGCCAGTGATCTGAATGGAATAGATCGGGATAATGCGATAGAAAATCAGATAAAAAGAAGAATGTACAACGAGGCGGGAGACGATACAGCCATCCATGGGAACGTCAGAGTTGTCCTGTAATATTCGGATAGATCATCACGCCAATCACAGGACAGCATGCTGAAAGTAAAGGTGATTTTCAGCATCTCAGCACATACATGGATAAATGTATTGCGCAGATAGATTACTCTAATTTTGCCTATTGTGAAGCGCATTTTGTATCATTTTTATTCTTTTGATCAATTCCTGCACAATTTTAAGCCTAAAGTAGACTGAGCTGCGGCTGCTGTGCTGGTGAGGATAGTTGATAAACTCCCACGCCAATTAACCGGAACTGTTCCTGGGGCGAAATATGCATTTCCTCAATTAACAGCTGCAGCGCCTGTGCCAGCTGCTGCGGATGAGTAAAAATATGCTGAAAGCTTTTGCTGTGCTGCAACACCTGAAAGTTTTTCAGTTTCAGTTTGACCGACACGCCGCGGGCGCAAAGCTGCTTTTTTTCCAGACTGGCCCAGACCTGTTGCAGCAGTTGTGGCCAGTAGGGTGTACATTGGCTGAGGACATAATCATCATCAAAGGTGATTTCTTTGGAAATCTGCTGGCGTTTGCGTTCGGCCTGGACCGGGCGCTCATCAATGCCTTGCGCATATAAAAACAGGCGTTTGCCATATTTACCAAAACGTTGAATCAGCAGGCCTTCTTCGACCTGTTGCAGATCGCCCAAGGTCTCCAGACCCAAGGTCTTCAGCTTTTCCTGCATGACCTTGCCCACGCCAGGAATTTTCTTTAAGGGTAAATCCTGAATAAAGGCCTGCACCTGCGAAGGCTTGATCACGCAGAGACCATTCGGTTTATGCCAGTCCGAGGCAATTTTGGCCAGGAATTTATTGGGTGCCACACCGGCAGATGCAGTAAGGCCGGTGGTCTGAAAAATATCTTCGCGGATGCGCATCGCCACTTCTGTGGCGCTGGGGAGTTGCTGCAGGTTTTCGCTAACATCCAGATAGGCTTCATCGAGCGACAGCGGTTCAATGATTGCAGTATATTTTTGAAAAATCTGATGGATTTGTGCCGACACTTCCCGGTATTTCTGAAAATTCGGTTCCAGTACAATTACCTGCGGGCACAGTTTCCGGCCCTGACTCATCGACATGGCCGAGCGCAGCCCAAACACCCGCGCCGGGTAGGACGCGGCCACAATCACTGCACGCGGATGATGTGATGCCACCACCACCGGCAGATGTTGTAACTCTGGACGCTCTTTTAGCTCGACCGAGGCATAGAACGCATCCATATCAATATGAATGATTTTTCTCATGGCACCATCTTAACGCGCGACATCCGTGGCTGTCATTAGCGGATAAGCATACGGTTGATCGAGCAGCAGCACTTGGGTCTGTTGTTGTGCTGCGGCCTTGATCACGGTATTCAGACTCTTCGGGGTATTATCGGCCAGATGTGGTAAAAACTGTAGCGGCTGTTCTGGCGGCTGGAAAAAATCATCCCAATGGATGGGAATCAGCACCTTGGGTTTTAGGTGCTGCAAGGTTTCTGCCAGATACTGCTGCTGATACTGTTCCGGTTGCCTGGACAGCTGGGCAATGCCCAGAAACAGATGATCGACCTGTAGCTGTTTGAGCTGTTCGGGAATAAAACCGGTGCTGGCCTTGACCAGACTTTTATGACCTTCATATTCAATCAGATAGTCAAAGCTATGGCCTTCTTTAAACTCCGAAAACCGTGCCGGTAGGCTCAGTGGCTGCTGGATTTCCTCACCCAGATCATTATTCACTGCAGTTGGCGGAGTATGCTGGGACGGGAAAGCGGTGACAGTAAAGTTGCCAATCTGCATCGGTTGTAAAGGTACCAGCTGCTGTAACTGGCTTTCGGGCAAGTGAGCACCACGGGCAATATTCAGCGTGCTTCGGGAACCAATAATTTTAGCCTGCGGCAGCAATTGGCCAAGTAGAGGGACATCCAGCGCATGGTCATAATGCGAGTGTGTCACCAGAATGGCTTGCGTTCGTTGCAATTGATGGAGCTCAATCGCATGTTCAATTACGATTGGCTGGCTGTTAATTTGACCAAACATCAGCTGACTCAGACTCGGCCGGCTAAAGAAGCCATCAATCAACAGCTGTTGCTGGCCATCATCAAACAGTAAGGTCGATACGCCAAAGAATTTGACCGTATAGCCCGCTGGTGCGGTTGCTGCCGGCTGATACAGCCATGGCTGGAAATCCTGCACTTTGCCGGAGGGCTGCAGCATATAGATGATGAGTGCAATCAGCAGTAATATCAGGCCAAGCAGACCTGACAAAATCTTGTATTTCAGTGTCATTCGCACAATATCCCTGTCAGCTTTTATTTTTATCTTGTTGGTATGAGTATTAAGGGGTTGTATCCACGCTATTTTTAGATGGTTCCACAATCTGGTTGGCCTTAAGAAACTGTTGCCAGTCCTGTTCATCGCCATAAAAGGCATTCAGATCGACCGGAGTGGCAATACCAGTAATCTGGCCACGATTGCTATATTGCCAGAACAGCCAGTCCGGGTTGCCGCTTAAGGCCGGTTTGCCCTGATATTCGCGTACCCACAGTGGCACCTGCGGGAATTGATTGACCAGTACAATATTATAAAAATTCTTGGAAATGTAAAAAATTGGCTGTTTGCCATAGTGCTGTTGCAGCGCGTCATGCATCACCCCAACTTCATGCAGCAACTGTTCCCGGGTATAGGTGTTGATGCAGTTGCTGTCGTATTCCAGATCAATCACTGGTGGCAAGCTGTTGGCCTGTTTCGGAACGCTGTCGATAAAATTCTGTGCCTGCACCTGACCATCACGACACAGCCGATAAAAATGATAGGCGCCGACCAGAAAGCCCTGTTCATGTGCGGCCAGCCAGTTATCCTGAAATTTACGGTCTTTAAAATCGCCGCCTTCAGTGGCTTTTAAATAGACGAAACGGTATTTTTCCGGTGAAATCCTGTGCCAGTCAATCTGCTGCTGATGATGCGAAACATCAAAGCCCTGAATCGGATAGTCCTGTGCGGTGACCGGCCGGGTATGCAGCACGCCCCAATATAGCAAGGCTGCCATTAGCACCATGCCGCAGATGGCAACCGCAGCATAGGTCAGGGGCTGGACAGAACGGCGGGCAGGGCGTGCAGACATAGGCAAGGCAGATCTTCAGGATTTTCAATTTTGATCATAACGCGAAGCCTGTACGGCGGCTAGCATTCCACGCGGCTTTAGACCGGGGTGTTTTTTGGAATTTTCCAGAAAATCATTGCAGCCAGCAGGTTGATACTGCCCAGACAGATCAGGCTGGCATGAAAGGCTGCGACCACCTGTTCCGGTCCCCAATAGGCACTAAACAGGTTGACCAGTGTTCCGGCCAAGGCCACGCCAATACTCATGGACAGCATCATGATCATCGACAGGAAGCTGTTGCCGCTGCTGGCATCTTGCTGCGGTAAATCTTTTAAGGTCAGGGTGTTCATGGATACAAACTGCAGTGAATTGAGCAGACCGAAAATAAAGAAATGCAGCGCGCGTAACCAGATGGGTGTATCGGCCGTGGTCAGGGCAAAACTGGCGATACAGGCCCCGACCAGCAAGGTATTGGTGATGAGCACCTGACGATAACCAAAGCGCTGAATCAGCTGGCGGATAATCGGTTTTGAGGCCAGCGAACCGAGTACGGTCGGAATCATCATCAGGCCGGTCACAAAGGGCTCAAAGCCAAAGGCCAGTTGCAGCATCAGCGGCAGTAAAAAGGGAATTGAATTGCCGGCCAGCCGGGCAATCGAGTTCCCAAGAATCCCGATTGCATAAATCCGGTGCCGGAACAGCTTGCTGCGAAACAGGGCATTCTGATGGGTATGCGCATGATAGGCATACAGGCCGGCACTCAGCAGACCGAGCAGAACCAGCGCAATGCTCCACCACAGCGAGTACAGCGGACTGGCCACGTTTTCAATGCCCAGTGACAGCCCGACCATGGCAATCAATAACAGGATAAATCCCCAGAAATCAAATTGCGGCACGCTCGGCTCGGTGATGTTTGGCATGGCTTTAAAGGTAATCAAGACGCCTAAAATGCCAATCGGCAGATTGATTAGAAAAATCCAGTGCCATGAGGCCACTTCGACCAGCCAGCCGCCCAAAGTAGGTCCAATTAAGGGGCCGATCAGACCGGCCAGACTCATCAGGCTCATGGCCGATAAAAACTGGGTGCGGGGAATGATTTTTAGCATCGCCAGACGACCAACTGGCAATAAGAACGCGCCGCCAATGCCTTGCAGTACCCGGTAAAACAGCAGTTCATTCAGGCTGCTGGCATAGGCACAGCCAATGGAGGCCAGGGTGAAAATCACAATGGCGGAAAAATAGGTGTTGCGCACGCCAAAACGGTCGGCCAGCCAGCCACTCAAGGGAATACAGGCCGCCACTGACAATACATAGGCCACCACCACGCTGTACATTCGCAGCGGATCTTCCTGCAAATTCTCGGCAATGGCCGGCAACGCGGTGTTGATGATGGTGGTATCCAGGCCCTGCATAAAAAAGCCAATTGACACCAAGAGCACTAACAATCTGAATTCGGGTTGCAGGGCTTGATGGGTTGGCGTGGCAGTCATAATTAGCGGGCATGGTGGAATTTTGCCTAGTGTAAAACAATCTGGCGCGGATGTCGTATCTAAAGCGTTGCCGCGTGACGGCCTGGCCCTGTCAGAAAACTGCAATCAAAACGTCATGGCACTGCAACCAGATGTTTATAAATTGTTCATATTCTAAACACTATCAAATTAAACCTATGAAATTAAAATTGAAATCACTTTGGGTGGCCATGTTGGCCGTGGGGATGGCAGCGTGTAACAGTGATGATGATCAGGTCAGTCCTGCACCGGTCGATCCAACCCCCAATACCATTGAACTGAGCAAAATTGGGGCCTATCAGTCGGGCATTTTTGCAGAAAGTGCCGCAGAAATTCCGGCCTATGATGCCGCCAGCAAACGCCTGTTTGTGGTCAATGCGCAGGCCGGGGTGCTGGATGTACTCGATTTAAGCCAGCCAAATCAGCCGGTTAAAATTGCCGAGATTCAGGTCCATGATATTGCTGAAGGCGCGGAAGTAAACAGTGTCGCGGTGCATAACGGTATTGTGGCAATTGCGATTCAGGCTGCCGTCAAAACCGATCCGGGTTATGTGGCGCTGTATCAGGCCAAAGATCTGAGCAAACTGGCGCATGTGCAGGTCGGTGCCTTACCGGATATGCTGACTTTTAGCCCGGATGGTCAAACCCTGCTGGTGGCCAATGAAGGTGAGCCATCTGATGATTATCAGGTTGATCCGGAAGGTTCAATTTCCGTGATTCAGCTGAGTAATTTAACAGCGCCTGTGGTCCGCACTGCAGACTTTAAAGCCTTTAATGGACAGGAAGCGGTGCTGCGTGCCCAGGGCGTGCGTATTTTCGGGCCAAATGCGACTGCGGCGCAGGATTTTGAACCGGAATATATTACGGTATCGCAAGATGGCAAAACGGCTTGGGCCGCATTGCAGGAAAACAATGCGCTGGCCAAAATTGATGTGGTCAATGCCAAAGTACTGGCGGTATATCCATTGGGCTTTAAAGACCATGGTCTGGACGGCAATGGCATGGATGTCAGCGATGCCGATGGTGTTGATGGAACGGGCAGTATTAAGATCCAGACCTGGGCCAATGTGCGCGGTCTGTATATGCCAGATGCAATTGCCAGCTTTGATGTGGCCGGCAAAACCTATATCGTGACCGCCAATGAAGGCGATGCGCGCGCCTGGGGCGAAGACACACCAGAATATTTTAATAACGACACCAGCAAAGGTTTTGTTGAAGAATGGCGAGTGAAACATCTGGTACATGCCGATGGCTTTTCCCGCCGTTTAGGCGATGATTTACCGGCGCACTTAAGCCAGCTGGCCAAAGGTGCCGAGCTGAATCCGGATAATTTTGGTTACTGCGGTGCCACGGCAGGCAATGCCGGTGACTGCCGTAAAGATCATCTGCTGGGTCGTCTGAATATTACCTGGACTGAAGGCTACCAGAAAAATGCCGATGGTACGCCAAAGCTGAATGAACGCGGCAATCTGGTATATGACCATCTTTATAGTTTTGGTACACGCTCGGTCAGTATCTGGACAGAAAATAGCGCGCAAAACGGTCTGGAACGGGTCTGGGATTCAGGGGATGATTTTGAGCAGTACATTGCCGAGCATCATCCGGAAATTTTCAATGCCAACCATGAAGAAGCAGGCATGGATAACCGCAGTGACAACAAAGGCCCTGAACCTGAAGGCGTGACGCTGGGCCAGATTGGCAGCAAAACCTTTGCCTTTATTGGTCTGGAACGTGCTGGCGGGGTGATGGTCTATGATGTATCGACTCCATCTGCACCAAGTTTTGTGCAGTATCTGAATAGCCGTGAGATGAGTGCGAGCACTGAACAAATTGAGCTGGGGCAGGCCGGTGATTTAGGCCCGGAAGGTCTGGTCTTTATTGAGGCAAAGGACTCGCCTAATGGCCAGCCATTACTGGTGGTGGGCAATGAAGTCAGCGGCAGCACCGCGGTATATCAGCTGAACCTGAAATAAGTGAGCAAAAAAGAGAAAGGGCACTACGGTGCTCTTTTTTATTTTAAATTTTCATTGTCACTAAAATGTCATAGAACTGAAATAGTATTGTCATCATTTTAAGCTAATGCCAGCCCGATTAGGGGTGGTGTTCCCTTTTTGAACATAGGCTTTGTTCTTATGACAATTGAACTTTTAATGGTAATCGGCTTCTGTTTGGCGGCCTATTCTATTGTCGGAAATGATGTACCTCAAACCTTAGGGACTTTTATTTCTTCTAACTCCCATCGTCCTTGGTGGGTACTGTGGGTGTATATCAGCAGTATCCTGGTTGTGGTCTTGGTCTATGGCTGGTATGCATCAGGCGTCGGTGATGCCTCTTATGGACGACTGGAAACCATTCCGTTCCCTGAAGGTGGAATTACCTGGCTGTATATTGTGCCGCCGGTTTTACTGTTGCTACTGACCAAATATGGTATTCCGGTCAGTACCACCTTCCTGGTGTTGACCATCTTCTCTCCTGCGAGCTTGGGCTCGATGATGGTCAAATCCATGATGGGCTATGCCGTGGCCTTCCTGGCGGCGCTGATCATCTATCGTTTTGTGGCCAACAAAATGACGGTGTACTTCAACCAGACCAAAGATCAGGAACATTCGACCAAATGGGTGATTCTACAATGGTTATCTACCGGTTTCCTGTGGAGCCAGTGGCTGATTCAGGATCTGGCCAACATCTTCGTGTATGTGCCGCGTCAGGTACCGTTTGAATTCCTGATGTTTGCCATTACGGTCTTTGTGATCTTGCTGGGGGTTATTCTGTACCAGCGTGGTGGTGCCATCCAGAAGATTGTCGATACCAAAACCGATGTTACCGATGTACGTGCTGCGACCATCGTGGACTTTATCTATGCAATGATCCTGCTGGTTTTCAAAGAGTGGAGCAATATCCCGATGAGTACCACCTGGGTATTCCTGGGTCTGTTGGCCGGTCGTGAATTTGCCATCTCAATGATTGTGAACGGGGTCAGCAAATACCGTACCTCACGCAATGTCAGCAAAGATGCGATGAAACTGATGTTTGGTCTGGCCATGTCGGTATTCCTGGCGACCACTTTGCCATGGTTCTATAACCTGATTTCAGGCTAAGCATGGACTGAACATCAAGTACAAAAAAAGCGAGCTTCGGCTCGCTTTTTTCTTTCTGGACTTTTGGGTTCAAGCGCTTTAAATGGCAACGTGCTGTGGGGCATCCAGATTATGTAATGCAGTCAGGATTTCATCGGCATGATTGCAGATAATCAGCTTGGCGCGGTGCTGCGGCGGCAGGAAGCCTTCAGTCACGGCATGGTCAAGTTGGGCAATTAGCGCATTATAGAAGCCATTGACGTTATAGAGCATCATCGGTTTTTGATGCTGGTTCAACTGGCCCCAGGTGGCAATTTCCAGAATTTCCTCAAAGGTGCCCAGTCCGCCCGGCAAGGCCACAAAGGCGCTGGCACGTTCGGCCATGAGGGCTTTACGTTCATGCATGCTGTGTACAATATGCAATTCGGTCAGACGATGATGGGCAATTTCATAATCCAGCATAAATTCCGGAATCACCCCTACAGTTTCACCGCCGTGATCAACCACGGCATCGGCGACCTGACCCATTAAACCGATACTGGCGCCGCCATAGACCAGACCAAAGCCATTTTCCGCCAGACGGCGTGCCAGTGCCACGGCCTTTTCCTGATACACCGGTTTATTTCCGGAACGTGAGCCGCAATATAAAGCAATTAAAGGTTGTGTTGTTTTAGGAGAGGGATGTTTTAAATTATCAGTCATTTTTACTACGCTATTCATGATTCTTGTTTCACCTTAACATGTTCTTTTTGTCTGCTCTAGCTTATGCAAAAAATATGACAAACAATGCCAGCGCCGTGCAGTGTGATTGCAAAGAATTGTTAAAGCATGCAGCACAACCGTGACCAGGCCAAAAAAAGAGTGATTCTGGCGCCAATCTTTTCTATACTGAAATTGTGTTTGACAACAATAGAACCGTCATGGGTAGTGGACACTATCGCACCATACAACAACAGCCGCTTTTAATCTCTTTTCTTTTTCCCTTTCATTCCCCAGGTTTTGAAACAGCCGGTCTTGGCTGTCGCACAGCCAAAACGATACTCGTGGAGCATCGCCCATGATTTTTGAATGGATGTCTGATCCAGCCGCATGGGTGGGTTTGCTGACCCTGATTATTCTGGAAATTGTGCTAGGTATTGATAACCTGGTGTTTATTGCTATTCTGGCTGAAAAATTACCACCGGAACAGCGTAACGCCGCACGGGTGGTCGGGCTGATTCTGGCTTTGGGCATGCGCCTGATTCTGCTGGCGTCAATTGCCTGGGTGGTGACCCTGACCAATCCGCTGTTCCATATTTTTGATCATCCCTTCTCCGGTCGTGATCTGATCTTGCTGTTTGGTGGGGTGTTCCTGCTGTTTAAAGGCACCATGGAGCTGCGTGAGCGTATTGAAGGCAAGCCGCAACTGAAAGAAGAAAATCCGGTACACGCCACTTTCTGGATGGTGATTGTGCAGATTGTGGTACTGGATGCGGTGTTCTCGCTCGACAGTGTGATTACCGCAGTCGGTATGGTCAAAGAGCTGTCGGTGATGATGATCGCGGTGATCATTGCCATTGGTATTATGCTCTGGGCCTCTAAACCGCTGATGGACTTTGTTAACAAACATCCAACTGTGGTGATTCTGTGCCTGTGCTTCCTGATGATGATCGGTTTCTCACTGGTGGTGGAAGGTTTCGGTTATCACATTCCAAAAGGCTATTTATATGCCGCGATTGGTTTCTCGGTGATGATCGAGTTCCTGAACCAAGCCATGCGCAAAAATCAGGAAAAAATGGTCACCACCACTGACCTGCGTTATCGCACTGCTTCCGCGGTAATGCGGATGCTCGGCGGCAAACCGAACGGGCCGGAACCGGAACATCCAAGTCCGGAAGAAGTGCTGGCCACGCGTGCTTTTGCCGATGAAGTCTTTGCCGAAGAGAACAGCGTTTACCATACCGTGATGGTGCAGGGTGTACTCAGTCTGGCCGAGCGTCCGGTAAAATCGGTGATGACCCCGCGACCGGAACTGGAATGGCTGGATTTAGATGAAGACCAGGACAGTATTCAGGCCCAGCTGATGAATACCTCGCATTCACGTTTAATTGTGGTGCATGGCGAGCTGGACAATATTGCCGGGGTGGTGCTGACCCATAAGGTCATGAATGAATTTATTGAAACCGGCGTACTGGATTTTGAAAAACATCTGCGCGAACCGGTGATTGTGCATGAAAATGCACAGGTGTTGATGGTGATGGAACAGCTACGTCAGGCGCCGCTGCAAATGGCAATTGTGCTGAACGAATATGGCTCGATTGAAGGTGTGGTCACCCCGATTGATGTACTGGAAGCCATTGCCGGTGAATTCCCGGATGAAGATACCCTCGACGCGGTTGCAGAAACCCTGGAAGATGGCAGCCTGATGCTAGATGGCTCGACTGATATCCGCCATGTCTCGTTATTGCTCGGTCGTGATCTGGTCAATGAGCTGGAAGAATATTCGACCCTGTCGGGTTATATCCTGTTCCATCTCGGCCGTTTGCCGGAAAATGGCCAACGTCTGCTGGCTGATGATCATATTTTTGAAGTGGTCACCATGGACGGGCATAAAATCGAGAAGGTGCATGTGCTGCCACAGCCGCCAGCCGAGTAGCACTCAGAATATTCCTGTTTTCCGATTCAGTTCCGTTAAAATAGCCTGCATTGTCAGGCTATTTTTTTGGAAAATATTTATGTCAGAACAGCCTTGTCCTTGTGGCGCTGGGTTTTATCACAGTTGTTGCCAGCCTTTGCATTTAGGTCAGCAGCAGGCCCAAACTGCCGCTCAGCTAATGCGTTCACGCTATAGTGCCTTTGCCTTGCAGCAGATTGATTATATTGTCAAAACCACCGCACTTGGTCAGCAGCAGGCTCTGGATGTGGCCGCTATTCGGGACTGGAGCAGCGCCAACCAGTGGTTAAAACTGGAAATCGTAAGTGCTCAGGAAAAGCTGGACAAAAGCCATGCCCAGGTCGAATTCAAGGCCTATTATCAGGATGGCAACCAGCCGCAGATACATCATGAAGTATCGCATTTCGTCAAACATCAGGGTGCGTGGTATTTTCTTGATCCGACCACCGATCAGCAGATCACCATGAAACAGCCCTGTATCTGCGGTTCGGGCAAGAAATTTAAGCAATGTTGTGCGCAATTTTTATAACATTTGCCGTATTTTCGCTTATGATAACGCGCATCAATTCCCCTAGTGAAAGAAGGGCAGTTCATGTTGCTGTTGGTCATTTATATTATTGCCATTACTGCAGAAGCAATGACAGGTGCATTGTCGGCAGGACGGCGAAGCATGGACTGGTTCGGGGTGACCCTGATTGCCTGTGTCACCGCACTGGGCGGCGGCTCGGTACGTGATGTATTGCTGGGCCATTATCCTTTAACCTGGGTCAAGCATCCGGAATATCTGGTCCTGACCTGCGCGGCAGCCTTTGTCACCATTTTAATTGCCAAATGGATGCGCCATCTGCGTTCCATCTTCCTGGTGCTGGATGCTTTGGGCCTGATTGGCTTTACCATTATTGGCTGCCAGATTGCGCTGGAAATGGGCCACGGTTTTGTGGTGTCGGCAGTGGCTGGTGTGCTGACCGGCGTCTCGGGCGGGATTCTGCGTGATATTCTGTGTAATGATGTGCCGCTGGTGTTCCGCCGTGAGCTGTATGCCAGTATCTCTTTTGTGTCGGTGATCTGCTATTGGGTCTGTATTGAAATTGGCCTGTCGCTAGAACTAACCGTTATCGCCACGCTGATTTTTGGTTTTACCTTACGTTTAATTGCGATCTATTTTGGTCTGGAAATGCCAAAATTCATTTATAAGGATGATGATGAGCAGTCGGCCTCATCCAAAGATGCCTCCTAGCCACAAATCTCCTATAAATTAAACGGCATGACCGCTATCTAGATAGCGGTCATTGTCTTTAAAATCAAAGCTGATTGCTGTTGTCATAACAATAACCAGGCGCGCCATCCGCGTTTTCCTCTCCACCCTGTCAGAGCGTTTATTATGGATCTAGTTTCTCGTGTACAACGCTTACCGATTGGTAAGTTCCACTATACCTTGCTATGGGTCATCGGACTGGGCTGGATGTTTGATGCCATGGATACCGGTTTAATTTCCTTTATTCTGGCCAAAATGGCGGAAGACTGGCAAATGAGCCCGGCAGAAAAAGGCTGGGTGGTGTCAATTGGTTTTGTTGGCATGGCCATTGGTGCGGTGTTCTCCGGCGGGTTGGCCGACCGGATTGGGCGTAAAACCGTATTTGCCACGACCCTGGTGATTTATAGCCTGGCCACAGCGGCCTGTGCCTTTGCCCCAAATTTAAGCTGGTTACTGTTTTTCCGCTTTATTGTCGGTTTAGGGCTGGGCGGGCAGTTGCCGGTTGCGGTGACTTTGGTCAGTGAATATATTCCGGCGCATGTGCGGGGCCGTTTTATTGTGCTGCTGGAAAGCTTCTGGGGGCTGGGCTGGCTCTGTGCGGCGCTGGTGTCTTATTTTGTGATTCCGACCTTTGACTGGCATATGGCCTTTTTAATTGGTGGTTTGCCGGCGCTCTATGCCTGGGTCATCTGGAAAAAAGTACCGGAATCGGTGCCGTATTTGATTAACCGCGGCCGGGTCGAAGAAGCGCACAAACTAGTACAAAGTCTGGAACGCCGCTGCGGTGTCGAGGTGATTGAACAGCTGGAAGTGAAACCGGTGGCCGCCAAACAGAATATTTCTTTTGCCCAGCTGTGGTCGGGGCCATTTGCGCGTCGTACCCTCATGCTGTGGCTGATCTGGTTCGGCATTGTCTATTCCTATTATGGCATTTTTACCTGGCTGCCAAGTCTGCTGGTCAAGGAAGGCTATACTATTGTGCAGTCCTTTGAATATGTGCTGATCATGATTCTGGTGCAGTTGCCGGGTTATATTGCGGCGGCCTGGCTGGTAGAAAAACTTGGCCGCAAAGCCACACTGGCCGGCTTTATTGGGCTGTGTGCGGTATCAGCCTACTTCTTTGGACAGGCCAGCAGCGTCGGCATGATCGTGTTCTGGGGATGCCTGATGTCGTTCTTTAACCTAGGCGCCTGGGGTGTGCTGTATACCTATACACCGGAACAGTATCCAACCAATATCCGCGCCTTTGGTTCGGGCTGGGCCTCGGCGGTGGGCCGTATGGGCGGTATTGTCGCGCCTTTGGTGGTGACCCAGATGATGGTGATGCACAACGGCTTTAGCTACGTATTTATGATGTTTACCGCGGTGCTGCTGGCCGTGGCACTGGTGATTGTGGTACTAGGTGAAGAAACCCGCGGCAAGACCCTGGAGTCGATTGGTTTATAAGCAATCCTCATACAGACAATGCAAGATGCGCTGGCTATTGTGTCGGCGCATCTTTTTTAGTTCGGGAATATGTTTTTCAATACGCAGTCAGGCTTGTGCATTTTTCAGTTGATTGACCCGCCTAAAATGGATATTTTTACGCCATAAGACATAAATTGTCGCAGAGTGTGGTCAGCTACCCTTGTGCTGGCTGCGGCTGCGGCATAGCATAAGAACGTCAAAACTATAACGCATTAATTTAGGATTACAGGTTGTTATGACAAGCCTCGCGCATCATGCGACAGAAAACCGTTCCGTAGCAGAATTTACTGAACAAGCATATCTCAGCTATGCTATGTACGTGATTATGGACCGTGCATTGCCTCATATCAGCGATGGCCTGAAACCGGTACAGCGCCGTATCGTCTATGCCATGAGCGAGCTGGGTCTCAAGCCAAGCAGTAAACCAAAAAAATCTGCACGTACGGTCGGTGATGTGCTGGGTAAGTACCATCCGCATGGTGACTTGGCCTGTTATGAAGCCATGGTGTTAATGGCGCAGCCGTTTAGCTATCGTTATCCATTTATTGAAGGGCAGGGCAACTGGGGTTCACCGGATGATCCAAAATCCTTTGCCGCAATGCGTTATACCGAAGCCAAATTATCCGCATATAGTGACCTGTTACTGTCTGAACTCGGTCAGGGCACCTGCGACTGGCAGGACAACTTTGATGGTTCCCTAAAAGAGCCAGTGACCTTGCCGGCACGGGTTCCAAATATCCTGCTCAATGGCACCACCGGCATTGCCGTGGGTATGGCCACCGATATTCCGCCGCACAACTTGCGTGAAATCATTAAAGGCACCATCGCCCTGATCCGTAATCCGAATTTAAGCGATAGCAAGGTTGCAGAATATATTCCTGGCCCGGATTTACCGACCCGGGCTGAAGTAATTACCCCGCCAGATGAACTGTTAAAGATTCAGACCACTGGACGCGGCAGTTATCGCATGCGTGCGGTGTATACCATTGAAAAAAATGAAATTGTTATCAGTGATTTACCGTATCAGGTCTCTGGCTCAAAAGTCATTACCCAGATTGCTGACCAGATGCAGGCCAAAAAGCTACCACTGGTGACCGATGTACGGGATGAGTCGGACCATAAAAATCCGACCCGTCTGGTGATTGTGCTGCGTTCCAACCGGATTGATGCCGATGCGGTGATGAGCCATCTGTTTGCAACCACCGATCTGGAATCAAGCTATCGGGTCAACATGAACATGATTGGTGCCGATGGTCGTCCACAGGTGAAATCGATTCGCCAGATTTTATTGGAATGGATCGAGATTCGTAAACATACCGTCACACGCCGCCTGCAATATCATCTGAACAAGATTGAAAAACGCCTGCATATTCTGGCCGGCTTGCTGATTGCCTATTTAGACATTGATACCGTGATCCGCATTATCCGCGAAGAAGATCATCCCAAAGCAGAGCTGATGGCGCACTTTGGTATTGATGAGATTCAGGCTGAAGCCATTTTGGAACTCAAGTTGCGCCATCTGGCCCGACTGGAAGAAATGGAAATCCGTCGCGAACAGGAAGAACTCGAGGCCAAAGCTGCCACAATTCGTGAACAGTTGGCCAATCCGGAATCATTAAAAAACCTGATTATTACGGAGTTAAAAGACGACGCCAAAAAGTTTGGTGATGACCGCCGTTCACCAATCGTGCAGCGCGCTGAAGCCACTGCCATTAATGAACAGGACATGCTGCCGGCTGATCCGGTAACCGTGGTGCTGTCTGAAGCTGGCTGGATTCGCTGTGCCAAAGGCCATGATGTCGATGCCGAAAACCTGAATTTCCGCGCGGGTGACCAGTATTTAAGTCACGCCCAAGGCAAATCCAACCAGCGTGCCTATGTGCTGGATGACACTGGACGCAGTTATGGTGTGGCCATTAACAGCCTGCCATCGGCGCGTGGTTTGGGTGAACCGCTCAGTTCACGTTTATCACCGGCCAGCGGGGTCGGCTTTAAACAGGTGTTTGTGGCAGAAGATCAGGCTGAAATTCTGATCATGAGCAGCAAAGGTTATGGCTTTAAAACCCAAGCCAAACAGCTGGATACCAATGCCAAAGCCGGTAAGGCTTTCCTGAGCCTGTCTGAAGGTGCCAGCGTGATGAATCTGCAAACTATTGAGCAGTTCAGTCATGTTGCGCTACTCAGTTCTGCCGGCCGTTTACTGATTGTTGATCTGGCAGAATTACCGGTGCTGAACAAAGGTAAAGGTAATAAATTGATACAACTTGAACCGAAAGATCAGATTGTATCCATGACAATGCTAAATTTAGGTGAAATAATTCAAGTGTTTGCAGGACAACAGCAGTTAAAATTAAAAGGTGATGACTTGCAGAAGTATATCGGTAAGAGAGGAACCAAGGGACAGCTTTTACCACGGGGATATCAAAAAGCAAATAAACTGTTGATTCAGAGATAAGACTAGCGTTGTTTACATAAAATACGTTATATATGAATCGAATTCGTGAAAATGGATCCACTGCTGTACATAAACAAGCCAAAAAATGAAGTGCGGCAGTGTATAAAACAGTTGAATATTAAGGATTACTGATTGGAGAGATTGGCATTATGGAAAAAATTTGGTTTGAAGAATACCGAAAGACAGGGATTCCAGAAACTGTAGAGTTGCCACCGGAGAATACGTCACTGGTTGATATCTTTGAACGTAATTTCCAGAAGTTTGGTTCACGTGATGCCTTTATCTTTATGGATAAAGTGCTGACCTTTGCTGAACTGGAAGAAGCAAGCCGTAAATTTGCAAGCTATTTGCAAGGTCTGGGCTTGGCCAAAGGCACACGTGTTGCAGTGATGATGCCAAACGTTCTTCAATATCCAGTGGTGGCGTTGGGTGTATTCCGTGCCGGTCTGGTGCTGGTGAATGTAAACCCGCTGTATACCTCACGTGAACTTGAGCATCAGTTAAATGATTCTGGCGCAGAAGTGCTGGTAATTATTGAGAACTTCGCTTCTGTATATCAGGCGATTCTGGGTAAAACCCCAGTCAAGCACGTTGTGGTTGCCTCTGTGGGTGACATGCTGGGCACCTTAAAAGGTACTTTGGTGAACTTTGTCTTACGTTCAGTACGCAAACAGATTCCGGCGTGGGACCTTCCGGGTCATGTCAAGTTTAATGCAGCCATGTCGAAAGCCAATGTCAGCAACTACAAGCGTCCAAGCCTGACCCTAAGTGATACGGCAGTACTGCAATATACCGGTGGTACGACAGGGGTATCTAAAGGTGCTGAACTGACCCATCGTAACCTGGTGGCCAACCTGTTGCAGTGTGACGGTATTTTCCAGAGCAAATTCGGTGCACAAGATGGCCAGCCAGATGACCGTATTTTCTGTGCTTTACCGCTTTATCACATCTTTGCTTTCATGGTGTGCGCACTATACGGCATGTACAAAGGTCAGGCGAACATTCTGATTCCTAACCCGCGTGATCTGCCTGCGGTGATGAAAGAATTACGTAAATACCAGCCAACATTCTTCCCTGCTGTGAACACGCTGTTTAATGCGCTGGTCAACAATGAAGAATTCAAACAGCTGGATCACAGCAAACTGAAGATGGCGATGGGCGGGGGTATGGCGGTTCTGCCTTCTACTGCGGAAGCTTGGAAGAAAATTACTGGCACTAACATCATTGAAGGTTATGGCCTGTCTGAAACTTCTCCAGTGGCAACTGCAAACCCACCAGCATCTGAAGAATTCAGCGGTACGATTGGTATTCCGTTACCTTTGACTGAAGTTGCAATTCTGGATGATGACGGTAATGAAGTTGCACTCGGTGAGCAGGGTGAAATCTCAATCCGTGGTCCACAGGTGATGAAAGGCTATTGGAACCGTCCGGATGAAACCGATAAAGTGATGGTAAATGGCTTCTTCCGTACCGGTGATATCGGTGTTATGGATTCACGTGGTTACATCAAAATCGTTGACCGTAAGAAAGACATGATTCTGGTCTCTGGCTTCAACGTTTATCCTTCTGAAATTGAAGAAGTCGTGGCGAAGCATCCAAAAGTGCTGGAAGTGGCGGCAATTGGTGTGCCAGACGAGAAATCAGGTGAAGTGCCAAAACTGTTCGTTGTGAAGAAAGATCCTTCATTGACGACTGAAGAAGTTCTGGCATTTGCGAAAGAAAACCTGACCGGTTATAAACGCCCACGTTATGTTGAATTTATGGATGAATTACCGAAATCTAACGTAGGTAAAATCCTGCGTAAAGACCTACGTAAGACTGCATAAATTCTGCAATAAAAAAAGCGCCTAAGGGCGCTTTTTTAATGCTCTTTTTTCATTAGCCAGCGGTCGAAGTAAGGACGTCCGACTCCCATCACCCCGAGGAAAATAAACATCGAGCCAAACTGACGGCTAAAACCGGAGGAATGGAAACTGCCATAACTTAAAATATTATCAATCAGGCAATACGCCAGAATTACGGTCACCCAGTGCCATAAAGGCAGACGTTTAATTCCCACCGCATACAGGGCCACCCACAGCACCACAAAGGTAAACAGGGTCGACCAGATATTCAGGTTGGAACAGATGACCGTTAATAAAAAGGCCACAATGGGAATCACAATTTTTAAGGCCCGATCGACTTGCAGCTGATGCTGGCGCTGTTTTTCAAGTACATCGAACATTTCTTTTTGATCAGGATTGACCATCATGAATCCTACACAATGAATAAAAACACCCTATTTAACAAAATTTATGCTTAAAACACCATGCTATGATAAAGTTTTGAAGAATTCCGACGAGAAAAAATAGATGCAAAGTATTAGTGGAATCGTCTATCTGATTCTAATCGCCTGCCTGTTGCCTTATTTATTTGCAGTAATTGCAAAAATGGCTGGCGGCTTTAAATCTGAAGATAATCAAAATCCACGTTCTTTTTTAGCCAATACTACCGGTCTGGCGGCGCGTGCCAATGCTGCCCAGCAAAACAGCTTTGAAAGTCTGCCGCTGTTTATTGCCGCCATTTTACTGGCCGAATATATGGTGATTCCGCAGTTTATTATTATGACCTTTGGCATTGCCTATCTGGTGTTTCGTCTGCTGTACGGGCTGTGTTATCTGGCCAACTGGGCGACGTTGCGCTCGATTATCTGGTTATTATCGTTACTTTGCCCGATCTGCTTATTGCTGCTGGTGATTAAACTGACCGCGTGATTGCACAGCAAAATATCTATTTTTATGTCATGAATGTATAATCGCGAAGTCATTAATAGCCGAAACCCGTTATAATTGACGCGGTTTAAAAAATTTAATTTGTGAAAGAGTGATGCCATGAGCTACAGCAATATCCCAGCGGGTAAAGATGCGCCAAATGATATCTATGTAATCATTGAAATTCCTGCCAATGCAGCGCCAATCAAATACGAAATTGATAAAGATTCTGATGCGTTATTTGTCGACCGTTTCATGGGTACTGCAATGTTCTACCCAGCAAACTACGGTTATGTGCCAAATACCTTGTCTGAAGATGGTGACCCATTAGACGTATTGGTGGTAACACCACATCCGGTTGAACCAGGTTCAGTAATTCGTTGCCGCCCGGTCGGTAAATTGAACATGGAAGATGACGGTGGTATTGATGCGAAACTGATCGCGGTACCGCACGACAAATTGACCCCAATTTACAAAGACGTGAAAGAATATACCGATCTTCCACCGTTACTGATTCAACAGGTTGAACACTTCTTTGCCCACTATAAAGATTTAGAGCCAGGCAAATGGGTGAAATTGACCGGTTGGGAAGGCGCAGACGTTGCCAAAGCTGAAGTATTAAAAGCGATTGAAGCTGCAAAATAATACGGCTTTTCCCCCCTCACTGAGCTGTTTTGTTTAGTGAGGACGCCATAAAAAAACCTGCACAGTGTGCAGGTTTTTTTGATTTAAACCATCGTCAGGACATTAGAATAATTTCACCGGGATGTCTAACCAGATACGCCATTCGTTGGTTGAGCCGATAGCATTACTTACATAGTTGCCAGAAGCATTATTGTAAGTATCACTTGCGCGCAAGTATGAGTGACGTAAGCGTAAGCTTGCATCTTTGAATGCACCAGATTGAACCGTATATTTCACTTGGTTAAAGAATTCATGTTCTTCAGCTTGGTCGATAATTTGTGCTGGATTATTTATTTCGGCTACATCAATATCCCAACCATAAACGAATGCTGTTGTCCAGTTTAGACCTGGAAGACCATGGTTTTTAAAATTATAGTTGTACTGTAAGCCAACAGATTTTTCATCGTTACCATTAAAGTCGGATAAGTATGAGTTTGGTACATAAATGCTTTGTAGACCATCTGCGTTGTAAGCATAGTCGTAACCTATGTTGCCCGCATTATCTTGGTATGCAAGCATCAAATTGTGTGCATCTCTGTTATAGCTTGCAGATACACC
The DNA here is from genome assembly GCF_013420645.1 of Acinetobacter sp. C15. Lineage (NCBI taxonomy): Bacteria > Pseudomonadati > Pseudomonadota > Gammaproteobacteria > Moraxellales > Moraxellaceae > Acinetobacter > Acinetobacter sp. C15. Next base: position 43,859 of record NZ_VOXR01000014.1, on the reverse strand, counting down.
CCAAATTGAGTTAGTCAATTCTTCAGTCGCACTGCGTGGATCAGTGGTTGCTGCTCCAACTTTCCATTTAGTATTGTAACCCATTGCATCTAAAGTTACGGTCGCACCATTTGCTGTAGGAAAGCTGTAATTTACATTCCCATAGTGACGATCTAATTTATCTTTAACGTCTACCCCATAATAAGAGGCATTAACTTGGTCGTTAAACTTGTATTTCGCGCCCCAGAAAATAGCACTGTCCAAATTTTGTTGGTCTGAGCTGATATCATTAGACCATTGATTTTTAGTGAATTTACCACCGATTAACGTCAAGTCTTTAATTTCGTTACTTTCAATATAAAGACCAGTGTAGTACTCAGGGGTTAAACGAGCAGTATTACTTGCAATTACTGGAATTTCAGATACTTGCGTACCATATTTAGCCGTTGTGTTTGATACGCGTGCTTTGACATAAGCACCTCCACGTGCCCAATGATCATAGGCATCTTTAGTTCCATCGGCATTATCTTGACTATGCGTTGGGATCATTTGGTTACCAGTATGCCCATTTTTACCGAGTTTAAATGAAGCATCACCAATGATACCTGCACCAAAACCAACAATACCTTTGGTAAAGCCAGAATCTAGATTAATTATTGCTGTTTGAGCTGCAGAGCTTGTATCGTTTGTTAGTCCATCTTTTTTATCACGATTCAAATAACCTGTACGGAATAAAACCGAACCGTTTGCATCTTCTACAAAGCCTTTAGATTCACTTTGCTCGCTGGCAACAGCTGTAGAAATTAAAGCAGCTTGTACCAGGACTGCTAATGTTAATTTTTTCGCGTTTAGCATTGGGAGAGAGCCTCATCCAGAATGTTATGTTTCAATTTGTTTAAAAAGAACCCAGAAACCGGAAGAATTTTATAGGGAATTTGTAAAAAAGATACCGTTTTATCCATTTTTCTTTGAGAAAAATGCAAACGCTAGCGTATACAGTTTCAATCCTTGCTCTTGTAAAACACCCTTCCTGGGTCATATTGCAGAAAATTTGCTTCTCAAAACAGGAAGGCAATTTTCGCGCTTTAATGTACTGTGTTTATACTTTTTATTCAAAAAATTTTTGATTTTGCGGTTTTAGACAGTGTGAAGATACAGAAAATTTGGCACTTTACAGGGGAGTAAAACGTACATAAAAGATTTATCTCGCTGAATTTTTTATGCATTTCGTTGAAGCTATGATTAGAACTATCTCATGCATCAGTGCATTCTAGTGGAATGCAAGATTGCACTTTTTTTAAGCAGTAAAAAGGCTTTTGAATGATTAAGCGACTCAAAATAGCGCATGATGTAAGCAAATATAAATGCTCTGGTTTATCTCACAATACAGCGAAAGGATTAGCACATCAGCAGGATTGAAAAAGTATCATGCTGTTTTTAAATTTTTATCTGATATTAAAAGTTTATATAAAATAACAGGTTGAAACTAATTAAAGAAAAATTGAAATCATTCTTTTTGAGCAAATGCCAGTGTTGGCATAGGGATTGCTATCTCCTGTGTGAATGAAACAAGTACACAAAAGCATTGAAATATGCAGCAGGGGATCAAACAATGAAATTTTCTATCAAAACACTTTCACTGGCTTTCGTTGCCGCAACTGCCAGCCTCAGCGTGGCTGCAGCAGAAGATACTTCGGCATCTGGTTTATCGTTTAGCGGTACTGCAGCGCTGACTTCAGATTACCGTTATCGTGGTCTGACCCAAACCTTTAATGATCCTGCGGTACAAGCCGGTTTCGCACTGTCACATGCGTCTGGTGTATATGCCGGGGTGTGGGGCTCGAATGTCGATTTCGGCGGTACGGCCCATTTAGAGCTGGACCCATATATCGGTTATGCCACAACCTTAGATGGATTTGCGAGCAAGCCATTACTGGATGTGGGCTTATGGTACTACGCTTATCCAAGTGAAAGCGATTTAAACTGGTTAGAAGCCTATGCAAAACTTGGCTTTAATGATGTGCTGGTCAAAGATGCCAGCTTGCTCACCGCAGTGAACTACAGCAATGACTTTTTAGGCGCAGATTTAGATGCCTGGTATTTCAATGCTACCTATAGCGTGCCTTTTGGTGCGACCGGTTTTGGTGGAGTGGCGGCTTTAGGCTATACCGTGGCAGATGAAGAGATTTTTGGTGATGATGACAGCTATGTGGACTGGAAATTGGGCGTAACTTATGCCTTTGCCGGTGTTGAAGGCTTAACTGCAGAACTGGCTGCGGTGGGTTCAGATATTGACTATGGTCCAGGCACACCAGATGTGGTTGAACGTGGCGTAGAAACAGGCGCAGTCGTGACATTGACCAAGACATTCTAATTTAAGACTTCACATAAAAAAATAGCCCATTTGAAATGGGCTATTTTTTTATACTCGTTTTTAATGACGCGTTTTATGGGCTGGGCTGCGCCCGATAAGACAGCGCTTCCGATAAATGAGCGGTCTGAATTTCGCTACTTTCGGCCAAATCGGCAATACTGCGCGCCACCCTTAAGACCCGATGATAAGCACGGGCAGATAAATTTAACTTTTGTTGGGCAAGTTCAAACATTTTACTGGTCTGAGCATTTAGTGGCGCAAATTGCTCTAATTCTTTTGGGGTTAATGCCATATTCAGCTTGTTCTGTCTTTGTATTTGCAGTTCGTAGGCAGTTATCACACGCTCCCTAACGGTTGCAGAATCTTCTACCGGTTGTGTAGATTGTAATTCATGAGCTTGCAGAGGAGGCACATCGATATGCAGGTCAATCCGATCCAGTAATGGCCCAGAAATCCGGTTCTGATAACGCTTGATCATTTCTGGAGAACACTGGCAGCGAATATCCTGATTAAACGCATAGCCACACGGGCAGGGGTTCATCGCGGCAATCAGCTGGAAACTGGCCGGAAAGGTAATCTGCCGCGATGCCCGGGAAATCACAATTTCTTTGGATTCCAAGGGCTGCCGCAATACTTCCAGCACTTTACGGTCAAACTCCGGCAGTTCATCTAAAAACAGCACACCTAAATGAGCCAGGGTAATTTCGCCCGGTTTCGGATGCGAGCCACCACCGACCAGTGCAATCGCTGAAGCGGTATGATGCGGGGCGCGAAATGGCCGCTGTCCAAAGCGATGTGGGGTATTGGCAATTGAATAGATACTGGCAACTTCAAGATTTTCCTGCATATTCAGGGGCGGCAAAATACTGGCCAGACGTGAGGCCAAGAGAGTCTTGCCTGTACCGGGTGGACCTTTAAAGAGCAAGGAATGGCCACCGGCAGCGGCAATTTCTAGGGCGCGCCGAGGTCGCAGCTGTCCTTTGACATCCGCCAGATCAAAAGCATAGCGTTCCAAACGGGTTTCCGAGCTTGCTGCAAAAGGCTGCAGCGGCGCAGCCTGCGCCAGATGCTCACAGACCTGTTTCAGATGACTGGCCGCAAACACCTGAAAGTCGGGCAATTGTGCGGCTTCCTGTGCATTGGGTTCGGGTAATACCAGTTGATGGCCGGCCGCCTGACAGGCAATGGCAATACTTAAAGTGCCGGTGACCGGACGCAATTGGCCATCCAGCGCCAGTTCACCAATAAATTCCAGGTTTTCTGCGGCCTGTTCGGGCAATTGTCCGGAAGCAATCAGAATGCCTAAGGCAATCGGTAAATCCAGACGTGAGCCATCTTTGGGTAAATCGGCCGGGGCCAGATTAATGGTCAAACGTTTGGTGGGAAACTGAAAACCACTGTTAATAATGGCCGAGCGAACCCGGTCTTTACTTTCACGGACCGCGGCTTCGGCCAGACCGACAATGGTTAAGGAGGGCAGACCCTGACTTAAATGGACTTCAACTTCAATGGACGGGGCATTCAGTCCAAGCAGACCCCGCGTATAAATTTTGGCAAAAGACATTGTTTTTATGTTCCGTTTTGGTGCGTTATTTTTGGTCGTTATGCGTCTTTTGTTGCACTAAGAAGGTGCTTATTCTTTGTTCAAAATCTTTTGTTCGAGTGCTTCTACCTGCTGCAGCAGTTCATTTAAACGAAGATTGGCATTATTCAGTGCAGTGCGCTGACGGTCCAGCTCTTCTTTGGACACCAGATCCATTTTGCTGACGGCTTCGCTTAGCAGGGCACGCAGGTTATGTTCTAAGTCTTTTTTCGGTTGATCGACCTGTTCTAAGATGGCCTGTAATAAGGTTTCTATCATAATAAATTCCATTCCAGTGGACTGAAAAGCGCAGTGTAGCATTGCTCTGGCCCAGACTATAGTGTTTCAGATGAAATATGGTTTTATTCGATGCCGGAGATCGTAAATCTCTACAGAAAAATGTTTATTTTTTGAAGATTGGTGCATGAGAAAGGTATAAAATAAGATATAAATAAATCACATGCCGTAACTTCTAATTTCCCCCGACCTTAGGAGTTTTGGCATGAAATTTGAACATAAAACCTTACTGGTGAAATAAGCCGAAGGAAAACACACATGAAGCTCGTAACTGCAATTGTAAAACCCTTTAAATTAGATGACGTGCGTGAAGCACTGTCAGAAATTGGTGTTCAAGGGATCACTGTCACTGAAGTCAAAGGCTTCGGTCGTCAGAAAGGTCACACTGAACTGTATCGTGGCGCAGAATATGTTGTTGATTTTCTACCAAAAGTGAAAATCGAAATCGCCATTAGTGATGAGATGGTGGATTCAGTGATTGAATCAATCACCCGTGTAGCAAGCACCGGCAAAATCGGTGACGGTAAAATTTTTGTGACGAATCTGGAACAGGTCATCCGTATTCGTACAGGTGAAACAGGTGCAGATGCTGTTTAAGTAATTGGCACGAAGTTTGCTGAGTACCTAATAACTCACAAAAACTAGGTTGGGGGATACGAATGAAAAAAATGCTACTTGCGCTCGGCCTGTCCGGCGCGCTTTTGGGTGGTTCTGTTACTTTGGCTGAAGAAGCCGTAACAGCGCCAACTCCTTCAGAACAAATCACAGTAAATGATACTGTGGAACCTGCGCTTATTGAATCAAGCGATATCATCACTACAGAAACTGCTTTACCTGAAGTGGCAGCGGCTGAAGAAGAAGCCGTGTTAGACACTGGTGATACCGCTTGGATTCTGGTCTCAACAGCACTTGTCCTACTCATGACCATTCCGGGCTTGGCCCTGTTCTATGGCGGTATGGTGCGCAAGAAAAACGTCCTCAGCACCATGGCGCACAGTTTTGTTGCGGCCGCAGTGGTCAGTCTGGTCTGGGTAATTATTGGCTATACCTTGGCCTTTGGTGAAGGCAATGCCTTTATTGGTAGCCTGGACAAGTTCATGCTGGCCGGTATTACCACCGATGCCTTGAGTGGCACCATTCCTGAAATTCTGTTCGTGATCTTCCAGATGACCTTTGCGATTATTACCGTGGCCATTATTAGCGGTTCGATTGCAGAGCGGATGAAATTTGGGGCCTTTGTTGCGTTCATTGCCATCTGGGTGGTGGTGGTCTATGCACCTATTACCCACTGGGTCTGGGGTGGCGGCTGGTTAGGCAACGATGGCGCGCTGGATTTCGCTGGTGGTACCGTGGTACACATTAACTCTGGTGTGGCTGGTCTGGTGGCTGCCTATATGCTGGGCAAACGTATGGGCTTGGGCCGTGAATCGATGGCACCGCACAACCTGACCTTAACTGTGGTGGGTGCAAGCTTGCTGTGGGTAGGCTGGTTTGGTTTCAATGGTGGTTCTGCGCTGGGCGCCAATGGTTCAGCAGGTTATGCTTTAGTGGTGACTCAAGTTGCCGCAGCTGCAGCCGCACTGGCCTGGTTAGTGACTGAAAAAGTGGTCCGTGGTAAAGCCTCTGTATTAGGCGGTGCTTCAGGTGCTGTGGCCGGTCTGGTGGTCATTACCCCGGCAGCAGGTTTTGTCACCGTCGGTGGTGCCTTAGCCATGGGGCTGATTGGTGGCGTGGTCTGCTTCTGGGGGATTACTGCACTGAAACGTGCCCTGAAAGCCGATGACTCTTTAGATGCCTTTGGCCTGCATGGCGTGGGTGGTATTGTAGGTGCAATTTTAACCGCCTTCTTTGCCAGCGAATTCATTATGGGCGATGCGGCACCTGCCAGCCTGATGGGTCAGCTGTGGGTGCAAGTGGAAGGTGTGATTGCCACCATTGTGTACTCTGCAGTATTAACCTTCATCATCCTGAAAGTGATTGATCTGGTAATTGGTATCCGTGTTGAATCTGATGATGAACGCATGGGTCTGGATTTAAGCCAGCATGGTGAACGGGTTGAATAATCTTTCAGCAGCATAATCAATATATTGTGTAAAACAGCCCCAAAGGGCTGTTTTTTTTCTATATATTGCGTAAAACTCTACAAAATCCTGTTTTTTTGCTACACTCTCAAATCAACTGGATTTGTTCAATTAAACCACTATGCATTGTCCATTTTGCAACGCCGCAGACAGTAAAGTGATTGATTCACGGCTGGCAGCTGAAGGCTGTCAAATTCGCCGACGTCGTGAATGTATTAGCTGTGGTGAACGTTTTACCACCTTTGAAAGTTATGAAGTGGTGATGCCACGCGTCATTAAATCGGACGGTAAAAATGAGCCCTTTGATGAAGCCAAACTGCGCCGTTCATTGATGCATGCCTTGCAAAAACGTCCCGTGACTCAGGAACAGATTGAAACGGTACTCAGTGATATCCAGCTGCAAATCCGCCGTCTGGGCGAACGTGATGTTAAATCACGCACCATCGGGGAAATTGTCATGCAGTCTTTATTCTCGCTGGATCATGTGGCCTATGTGCGTTTTGCTTCGGTGTATCAGGACTTTCAGGATGTGGAAGCCTTCCGCCGTCAAATTGAACAAATGCAGCAACGTGAATACTAAGCTCAACGCGCAAGAGTGGTGACATGTCCGAGTTAACTCAAGACCAAATCTGGATGCAGCGTGCCATTGAACTGGCACGACTCGGACAGTACTCGACCAAACCGAATCCGAATGTGGGCTGTGTGCTGGTTAAAGACGGACAGCTGGTGGGTGAGGGCTATCATCCGCGTGCCGGACAGCCACATGCCGAAGTATTTGCCTTACGCGATGCTGGCGATGCTGCCCGCGGTGCAACCGCTTACGTGACTCTGGAACCTTGTGCGCATTATGGACGTACCCCGCCCTGTGCCAAAGGTCTGGTCGAAGCCGGTGTGGCCAGAGTGGTGGTGGCTTGTCCTGATCCGAATCCGCTGGTGGCCGGTAAAGGCGTGCAGATTCTGTGCGATGCCGGAATTCAGATTGAGGTAGGCGTGCTGGAACAGCAGGCGCATCAGCTGAATCTGGGCTTTTTAAAAGCCATGGCCACGGGTCAGCCTTATGTCCGTTTAAAAGTGGCGTCGAGTCTGGATGGGCGTACTGCCATGGCCTCCGGTGAATCGAAATGGATTACCGGCAATTCGGCGCGTCTGGATGTGCAGCACTGGCGTGCGATTTCAGCAGTGGTGATTACCGGGATTGAAACCGTGCTGGCCGATGACTGTCAGCTCAATGTCCGCCAGCTGGCGATACATCAGGACATCAGCAGCATTGTCCAGCCGAAACGGCTGGTACTGGACCGTCAGGGACGCTTGCCCTTAACCGCCAAGCTGCTCGAGCAGCCGGACAGTGTGATGGTGATGGGTCCGTATCGGGCCGAGCTTGAGGCGCTGGGCGTGATCCAGCTCGAGGTTCAGCCTTTGGATCAACTACTTCGAACTTTGGTGCAGCAGTATCAGCTGTATGATGTGCTGATTGAAGCCGGTGCGACACTATCGACCGCCTTTTTACAGCAGCAACTGGTCGACGAAGTGATCAGTTATGTGGCTCCGACCCTGTTAGGCCGGTCTGCACGTGCCATGTTTCAGGCAGAATTTGAGCGTATGGCACAACAACTTCGATTTAAACTTTGCGACGTCACTCAATTCGGTGATGATGTGCGCTTAAGGTTAACCCCTTCTCAAGAGACGTTATGAATTCAGAGTCTACGGTTTATCACAAACGTCGTCACGCCGCACGTACGACAGATGAATATCTTTTCCATCAGCTGGTTCCTTATCTGGGGAATAAACGTCGTCTGTTACATCTGATTCTGGAAGCGCTGGAGCAGACCGGCACGCTGAACAAAGGCGGCCGCGCGCCCATTTTCGCCGACTTTTTTGCCGGTTCCGGCGTGGTTTCGCGTCTGGCCCGTCAAAATGGCTATCGGGTAATTGCCAATGACTGGGAACCGTATAGCCATGCGCTGAATTATGCGGTTTTGGCTTGTGTAGAAGCGCCGGCGTTTAAGGAGCTGGGTGGTTATCAGAAAGCGATTGATTATTTAAACCGTTTGCCGGAAGTCAAAGGCTGGGTCACGCATAACCTGTGCCCACGCAATGATGAAATTTATGATCCGACCCGTGACCGTTTATTCTTTAAACGCCGTAACGGAATGCGTATTGATGCCATCCGCCAGCAGATTGCCACCTGGCAGGCGCAAGGCGCGATTGATGATGTCGAGATGAGTGCGCTGCTGGCGCCTTTGCTGTATTCGGCCAGTTTTGTCAGCAACACCTCCGGGGTCTTTAAAAGTTTCCACCATGGCTGGGGTGGTAAAACCCAGACTGCACTGGAACGGATTGAATCTTTGTTGTGGTTAACCCCAAGCCGCTTCTGTGAAATTGGTGATCCGAAACGTCCGGCTGCCGAAATGTGGTGTGTTGATGCCCAGCATCTGGCCAACCAGATGAGCGGTTTTGAAGTGGATGTGGCGTATTTAGATCCGCCGTATAACCAGCATGCCTATAGCAGTAACTATCATGTGTTAAATGCCTTAACCTTATGGGATCAGGTCGATTTACCAACCCCGGATACCAAAGGCTTTAAGAGCGGCATTGACCGTGCCTGGCGCAAAGAGCGTCCGAGTCCGTATAACTCGTCCAAGCACGCCAAAGAAGCGTATGAGAAACTGTTAGAGACCATTAATGCACGGTATATCCTGACCAGTTACTCCACCGATGGCAATATCAGTGCAGTGGATTTGTTGCAGGCCAATTTAAAACGTGGCCGGGTCAGCCTGTTAACCCAGGATGTACCGCGTTACCGGGTCAGCAAGCAGCGTCAGTCTGAACGCGCACGGGTACTGGAGTTTATTGTGATTACCGATACCCACGCCAAATCTGGCCCGCCAATCCGGCAGTTGCTGGGGCAGTTGCATCACTTTGCCGAGCTGGGCGGGGTTGATACCAGCGGTGTCAGCACCCAACTGGCCTTGTGGTAAGCACTAGAGACAATAAGAGAAAAGACTATGTTTACAGGAATTATTGAAAGCGTGGGCAAAGTGGACAGCCTGCAAAGTGTCGGTGGTGATGTCCGCCTGCGTATTCAGACCGATCTGGATATGTCCGATGTCCATCTGGGGGATTCGATTGCCACCAACGGCATCTGCCTGACCGTGATTGAGTGGGGCGATAACTGGTACGCGGCCGATGTGTCACGAGAAAGTTTAAACCGGACTACCTTGGGTAACTGGAAAGTTGGCCAGCCAGTGAATGTGGAAAAAGCCATGTTGCCGACCACCCGTTTTGGCGGACATATTGTCAGTGGCCATGTCGATGCCGTGGGTGAAATTACTTTGGTGCGTGAAGATGCGCGTTCTTTATATTTTGAAGTCACTGCACCGGCTGAAATTGCCAAATATCTGGCCGAAAAAGGTTCGGTGACGGTAGATGGCATTAGTCTGACCATTAACCATTTGCGTGGTAGTGTGATCAGCTTGAACCTGATTCCGCATACCGCAGAGCGTACCAATATTGGTACCTGGAAAACGGGCAGCAAAGTCAATCTGGAAGTGGATGTTTTGGCGCGTTATATCGAGCGTTTACTGCTGGGCGAAAAAGCCGCAGAAACCACGGCACAATCGAAAATCAGCATGGACTTTCTGGCCGAAAATGGCTTCTTAAAATAAGTCCTGACGCTGCTGTACAGAGCAGTCTGATTGAAAAAATTAGACTGTTTTTTTATTTTTAGCGATAATTCAGGCTGCGCGAAACAGAGTAACTTACGTTGGTTAAGTGTAGATGATTGATTTTTTGCTAAATTTTGAACAGTGGCTACCTGTGTTGCTCAACAACTATGGGGGCTGGATTTATGCAATTTTATTTTTGATTATCTTTGCGGAAACCGGTTCAGTGTTTATGTTTTTCCTGCCGGGAGACAGCCTGCTGATTGCCATTGGCGCCTTATGTTCAACCACTGACGTGGTGCATTTACACTATATGGCGATTTTACTGTGCCTGGCCTCTATTCTTGGCTATAGCGTGAATTACTATACCGGCAAGGTCTTGGGGCTGAAGTTTTTTAACGACCATTCGCGCTATTTCAAACCGGAATATATCGTCAAAACCAACCGCTATTTTATGAAGCATGGCGGTAAAACCATTCTTATTGCGCGGTTTATTCCTTTTGTCCGTTCTTTCGCGCCGTTTGCCGCCGGTTCCGGACATATGCCCATCGCCAGCTTTATGGCCTATAACATTGCCGGTGGCATCATCTGGATTGTGTCTTTATTGGCCATCGGTTACGGGCTGGGCAATATCCTGTCGTGGCTGGGTCATATTTTTTAATAGCAACAGTGCAGAGAAACCGCATGCACAAAAAAGCCCACGCGGGGTGGACTTTTATCTTGCGGGGAGAAATTCCGAACCTTAGTGCTTGATCACTGTGACGGAAGTGCCACCTAAACGTGGACTGGCTTCGGCGACCGGTGCCAAAGAAAATGTACCCTTTTCAGCTTCTTTGGTCAGGTAAATATAAAGCGACTGGAAATCTGCACGGCTGATTAATAAATCCTGAGCAGTAATATGCCATTGTTCACCACTATGCAGATGGTCAATTTTGCTCGATATTTGTGTCAAGATACCCATTTTAAACCCTAATTATAAAAATAATTTTTACTTTAAAAGGCAGCAGTACTGCTATTCAAAGTATGACTATCTTGTGACAAAAATATTTCACTTTCATGACATTTGGCGAGAAATTCTGCCCCACAGCCCGATTTATCCTTCAGATGGGCCGGTTTAAATCTGCATTTACTGACACCGTGCCGGGTTTTTCACGCCAGAAGGCCGACATTTAGGTCTCTTTGGAAAATTGGGAATGTTTTAAAATATATTCAATTTCTTCCTGGGCAGCGGCCTGTAACTGGCTGCGGAACTGTTGTACTGCTTCTTCAATCCGGGTTTCGGCTTCCAGTTCCAGACGTAATCGGACACTGTCGAGTTCCGACAGAAGCTGCTCGTCGGTTATACCCACGCCTTTGGCAAAATTGAAACTGCCATTTTCCGGATTTTTTTGATAACGTGCAGTGTAATCCAGAATCTCCTGGTCCAGCTGGGTGCGTAAACTGGCCAGAGTTTCGGTCTGTGCAGCAAACTGCTGCAGTTCATCCTGATACAGAGCCTGCGCATACGCGGCCTGATCGGCGCGTTGTTGGGCCAGACGTTGCTCCAGCATCTGCTGGCGGCGAATACGCGCTTCTTCAATTAACTGGATTTTCAGTTCGGCATAGGCCTGATCAATTTTCTGAAAGGACTGTTGCTGTTGCTGCTGATCGTACTCTACCCAGCGTTTTAGGTCGCTGTCCGGTTGCAGTACCTCACTAATCCGATGCAGGTCATCAATAAAGGTCTGACGCACAGCTTCAGGCGCAGTTAACCAGCGCTGTTTAAAATCTGGACCAACATTTAATGCCACGCTGCATCTCCTTTGGGGTGGTTCTATAATTTGTGGGTTTGCGGCTCAATGCCTAAACGACGATATTGTTTATATTTTTCCCGGCCAAGCTGTTTGGCGGTTTCATGATTTTCAATGATTTCGATAATGTGACTAAATTTGGCGAACTGTTCAAGAGCCTGTTCGTTAAAATTAAACACAATCCAATCATTTTCAGTTGGCAACTGCGCTGAAATACAGACCTGTGCCGTAGGCTCATCAATACCATGCGGAATAAAACTGCCGGCATCAAAGCTCCACAGCCGTTCATCCAGCGCCCGTTGCAATGCCGGGTCTGCGCTATACAGCCAGATGCGCTGTGGTTCACGCAGGATTTTCCGGCATAAACGGCAAGTGCTGTCCACTTGCCGTTCAGGACTTTTTTCAAACAGATAAAAGCTGACTTTAGCCATGCTGCTCTGCACGGTTGGCCAGGAATTGCATCAGTAGCGGTACCGGACGGCCTGTTGCACCTTTATGGGTTCCTGAATTCCAGGCAGTGCCGGCAATATCCAGATGCGCCCAGCGATAGTCACGAGTAAAGCGTTGCAGGAAGCAGGCTGCAGTCACAGAACCGGCTTTTGGACCACCAATATTGCCAATATCGGCAAAAGGTGAATCTAATTGTTCCTGATAGTCATCAATCACCGGCATACGCCATACGCGGTCAAAACTCTGCTGGCCGGCCTGGGTCAGTTCCTGTGCCAGTTCATCATCTGGTGTGAACAGACCGGTTAACACCGAACCGAGCGCAATCACACAGGCACCGGTTAAGGTCGCCACGTCAATGACCAGTGCCGGGTTAAAACGCTGGATATAGGTCAGGGCATCACACAGCACCAGACGGCCTTCGGCATCGGTGTTCAGGATTTCGACAGTCTGACCGCTCATGGTGGTGACAATATCGCCCGGACGGGTGGCTTTGCCCGATGGCATATTTTCCGCTGCGGCAATGGCTGCCACCACATGAATCGGCAAGCGTGATTCACACAGCGCACGTACGGTCCCCAAGACTGAGGCTGCACCGCACATATCGAATTTCATTTCGTCCATGCCAGCACCCGGTTTCAAGGAAATACCGCCGGTATCAAAGGTAATACCCTTACCGACCAGTACAATAGGTGCCTGCTCAAGATTGGCCTTGTATTCCAGGGTAATCATGCGGCCCGGACGCTCGGAACCCTTGCTGACCGCAAGGAACGCACCCATGCCCAGGTCAGCCATATGCTGTTCATTCAGCACGGTTACTTTGAGTAAATCCGGGAATTCTTCTGCCAGTGCCAGTGCCTGATCAGCCAGATATTCCGGGAAGCAGATGTTCCCCGGACGGTTGCCTAAATCGCGGGCAAAATTCTGACCAGTATGTACCGCTTCAATAAATTTCAGCTGATGGGCAGTTAACGGGCTTTGTGTGGCAATCAATTGAATCTGCTCTAATACAAATTCATTTTTTTTGGTTTTAAATTCATCAAAACCGTAGGCGGCCTGGGTCAGGCTCAAGGCAAAAATATAATGCAGTTCTTGTGGCAGGACTGATAGATCTACCGCAATACTGCTAAATTTCTTCTGTGCAGTTTTTACAATGGTTTGCGCCAGTTTGGCCAGTTTAGCCGGCTGTAATTCGCTGCTTGAACCCAGGCCAAGCAGCTGGCTGAATGCCGGCAAGCTGTCCTGTGCTGTCAGGCTTAAGCTTTCATTAAAGCCAGATTTAAATTGTACGGCCTGGGTGATGCTATCTAAATTTTTGATTTTATAGCGATCTGCGGTTGTACGAAGGGTATCGGCATCGACCAGAATAAATAAAGCAGCTGCGGTGACATTGTCTTGGTATGTCGGATGAATCGTCAGTTTCATATGCGTTATATAGGCCTTTTAAAATTTTAAAACCATTAAACCATTGAAACATTTTCATGAATAGAGTTTCAATGTGAAACAACAGTATAGGTTTTATATTTTCAACATTCGGGTAAACTATCGCTAGTTTTATTCCCTCGTTTTCTGGAAGCATTAATTTGATTATTCGGCGTTATCTGGTCAAGCAAGTTGTGTCGACATCCTTGGTTGTGATTGCCTTATTGACCTTGATCATGATGGGTGGCCGGCTGATCAAGTATTTTGGCGTCGCCGCGCAGGGGCGTCTGGATGCGGGGATTCTGTTTAGCATTATTGGCTACCGTCTGCCGGAATTTTTAACCCTGATTTTGCCACTGGGCTTTTTTATTGGCCTGATGCTGGTGTTTGGCCGGCTTTATGTCGATCATGAAATGGCAGTGTTAAATGGCAGCGGTGTCAGTCGTAACCAACTGGCACGTTTATTAGTCCCGATGACGGTGGTATTTCTGGCGGTGCAGGCCATGCTGATGGTTTGGGCAGCACCGTGGGGGATTCGCCAGTTTGAAGAATTGACCACCAATCAGGCGGTCCGTACCGGTTTCGATCTGGTGCGGCCAAAAGAGTTTATTTCTTCGGGGCCATATACCATTTATGCCGGCGACCTGTCAGAAGACCGGCGTAATCTGAAAGATATTTTCTTCTACCAGCGTGCTGACCGTCCGGGCAAACCGGATATCATGATTCTGGCCAAAGAGGCGACCCGGATTGAACTGTCCAATGATCCGGCCAATGTGGTCGATCTGGTCGAAGGGCGCCGTTATGAAATTTATCCGGATCGTCCGCAGTATTCTCAGGCTGAATTTGCCAGCTATCGTTTGCGTCTGGAAAGTGATCAGGAAGCCAAATTCCAGAGCACCGAAGTGGAAGCCCTGCCAATCGGGCAATTGTGGGATAACCGTCAGGACCCGGTGGTGGCCAGTGAGCTGGGCTGGCGCATCTTCGTACCGTTTTCAATTCTGGTGGCGCTGCTGCTGGCGGTGGCTTTATCAGAAGTCAGTCCGCGTCAGGGACGTTATTTAAAACTGTTTCCGGCCCTGCTGATTTTTGCCAGCCTGATTGTGGCGCTAATGGCGGTCAAAACCCGGATCAGTAAAGAAGAAATGGGTATCTGGGCCTATCCGCTGGTGCTGATGGTCTATGCCATTGCGGCGGCGTTGTTCTCGCGTAAACAGAAACTGGCACCCAAAATCAAGAAACAGATTCAGCGAGTGAGGTCTTAATATGTTCGCACGTCGTATAGTGGCCAAGCATGTGACCAAAACGACCGCACTGGCGATGTTGGGGGCAACCGCGGTGTTGTCCGGCTTACAGGTATTATTTACCTATCTGGGTGAACTCGGTTCCCTAAAAGAAGGCTATGGCGCGCTGGATGCCTTATGGCATGTGCTCTGGGGTGCGCCCGGTTATCTGTATGAAATTCTCCCGATTGCCGCATTAATTGGCGCGGTGCTGGGCCTGGGCACGCTGGCTTCAAACAGTGAGTTGATTGTGATGCGTGCCGCTGGTATCAGCCTGTGGCGGATTGTCGGCTGGGTGGTGCGTTCGGCGCTTATTCTGGTGGTGCTGTCTTTTGCCTTAAGTGAATGGGTGATTCCCTATACCAACGAGCGCGCAGAAAGCGTCAAGAAACATCGCAGCGTGGCTGAACTCGGTGAAGTCAAAGGCTACTGGACCCGCGAAGGGCAGCGCTTTATTTATATTGACTATGCCAACTCGCAGGGCACACTGAAGAATATTCAGGTCATCGACTTCGATGATAACTTCCGCTTACGCGGTACCTTAAATGCCGAACAGGGCCAGTTTGTCGAAGATGGCGCCTGGTCACTGCAAAACAGCCGCCAAATGGACATTCTGCCAGAGGGCAATGCTATTGCTGATCAGCAGGCCACGCAGCCTTTATCGCTGGCTTTGCAACCGAAATATGTACACATGGTCACCATCGACCCGGAAGATTTATCACCCAGCCAGCTGGTCAGCTTCATGAGCTATATGCATGAGTACAGTCAGGTGCCGAAAAGCTATCAGTTGGCTTTCTGGCAAAAAGTTGGTTCTCCATTTGCCCTGATTGCGCTGGTGCTGATTGCCTGTTCCTTTATTTTTGGACCGCTGCGCCAGCAGTCGATGGGTTTCCGTCTGGTGATTGCCTTGTTTGTCGGCCTGGGCTTTTTCTATTTACAGGATTTCCTCGGTTATGCCAGCCTGATTTATGCGCCATCTCCAGCCTGGTTTGTGTTTATCCCGATTATTCTGATGTTTGTGGTGGGTGGTTATCTGCTGCAACGCGCCCGATAAGCCGGCAATTGAACAAAACGATAGTGTGGCGCGGTTGAAACCATCAGCCGTGCATGGTGTCCGAACTGAAAATTCGGTAAGATATGCGATTAATTTGTAGACTAAAAGAGTGTGAACTATGACGGATGCAACTGCAGGCAAAATCCCTCACGTACTGGTCATTATGGATGGTATTGGGCATCGTGAAGCTGTTGAGGACAATGCGTTCCTGGCGGCACAACGTCCAAATTTGACCGCTATGCAGGAAAAGCATCCGCATGGGTTGATTTCAGGTTCAGGTGAAGATGTGGGCCTGCCAGATGGTCAGATGGGTAACTCCGAAGTGGGCCATATGAACCTGGGTGCCGGCCGTGTGCTATATCAGGACTTTACCCGCATTACCAAAGATATCCGTACCGGTGCTTTCTTTGAACATGAAGTGCTGGTCGATGCAGTCGAGAAAGCCAAAGCTGCGGGCGGTGCCGTGCACTTAATGGGCCTGCTGTCGGAAGGTGGCGTGCACTCACATGAAGACCATATTGTGGCAATGGCGGAGCTGGCGCTGAAACGTGGTGCAACTGTTTATTTACACGCATTTCTGGATGGCCGTGATACTCCGCCAAAAAGTGCGCAGCCCTCTTTGCAAAAACTGGATGCCCTGTTTGCCCAATATCCAGGCCAAGGCCGGATTGCCAGCATGATCGGCCGTTATTTTGCCATGGACCGCGACAATCGTTGGGATCGTGTAGAACAGGCTTATCGTCTGTTAACAGAAGGTGAAGCAGTCCGTACTGCAGCAACCGCCGTAGCTGGTCTGGACGCAGCTTATGCAGCCGATGAAAGCGATGAATTTGTTAAAGCTACCCGTATTGGTGAGGTTGCGGCAATTCAGGATGGCGACAGCGTGGTGTTCATGAACTTCCGTGCAGACCGTGCCCGTGAACTGACCAAAGCCTTTGTGGAAACCGACTTTGCCGGTTTTGAGCGTAAAGTGGTGCCGCAGCTGGCCAAGTTTGTGATGCTGACCCGTTACCAGGCCACCATTGATGCACCTGTGGCTTATATGCCAGAAGCATTAAAAAACTCGCTCGGTGAATACCTGTCAGACCTGGGTAAAACCCAGCTGCGTATTGCCGAAACCGAAAAATATGCACACGTGACCTTCTTCTTTAGTGGCGGCCGTGAAGATGAATATCCGGGCGAAAAGCGCATTCTGATTCCATCACCAAATGTAGCAACTTATGATCTCAAGCCAGAAATGAGCGCGTATGAAGTGACAGATGAGCTGGTGGCAGCGATCAATTCAGGTGAATATGACTTGTTGGTGGTCAACTATGCCAATGGCGATATGGTGGGTCATACAGGTGTGTTTGATGCAGCGGTGAAAGCGGTAGAAGCAGTGGATACCTGTCTGGGCCGTGTGTATGAAGCTGTAATGGCCAAGCAGGGTCATATGCTGATTACTGCCGACCATGGTAATGTCGAGCAGATGCAGGACTATGACAGTGGTCAGGTCCATACCCAGCATACTACCGAGCTGGTGCCGTTTATTTATGCCGGCCCGACCCAGGCGGTGATTGCAGAGGGTGGTGTTCTGGCCGATGTGGCACCGACTTTACTGAGTCTGATGCAACTGCCAATTCCTGCAGAAATGCAAGGGCGTAATTTAATTACCCTGACTCCATAAACTGCCAACAGATAGGTGAAAGGATGGTTCCACACTGGAAACGCATGCTTGTTGCAACAACATTGATGATGTGTGTGAGCCTGCCTGTCTGGGCGGCAGAAGATCAAGATCCGCTGGCACTGGAACAAACCACCGAGCAGGACTATGTTGAAGTGCCGGTCGAATCGATCCAGCAGTTTGTCAAAATTTATGGGCTGGTCAAAGCAAATTATGTCACGGAAAAAAGTGACGAGGCTTTGTTTGCTCAAGCCATTCAAGGTCTGGTTTCCGGACTGGACCAGTATTCACGTTATCTGAATGCCGAAGATTACCGTGCCTTGGTGCAATATACCGAAGGCGATCTGGCCTCGGTCGATTTTAATTTACGTTACGATGCCCAGCAGCATCAATGGCAGATTCATAATTTAAGACCCGATGCCGACTCGGCCAAACAAGGACTGCGTAATGGTATTTCGGTTTTTAAAATCGACAATCAGGAACTGCAAAAGCTCAATCAGGATCAGGTCAATGCCTTGTTGATGGGCGCGGTTGGCTCCAATATCACCTTGCAACTGACCGCAAGCGCGCAGCCGATTCGTCTGGTACGCAACAGAAAAGTCGAAACCGATATTCAGGCGCAGATGCTGAGTAATCAGGTACTACTGATTAAAGTCAAAGTCTTCCAGCAAGATACTGCCAATGAAATCAAGGAACTGATCGAACAGTACAGCACACCACGGCTAAAGGCGGTACTGTTTGACCTGCGCAATAACCCGGGCGGTTTGCTGTCCTCGGCAGTCGAATCGGCCGATCTGTTCTTGAATCAGGGCGTGATTGTTTCTACCAAAAGCCGCGCTGAAGGCGACCAGCAATTTCAGGCTTTACCGAGTTTTGAATTCCAGAATCTAAAGGTCGGTGTGCTGATTAACCAGCGTTCGGCCTCGGCTGCAGAAGTGTTTACTGCCGCCTTAAAAGATCATGGCCGTGCCTGGGTGATTGGTGAAAAAAGTTATGGCAAAGGGGTGGTGCAGAAGCTGTTTCCGCTGTCAGATGGCACCGCCCTGCAAATGACCGTTTCCCACTATTACACCCCGCAAGGCAAAATGATTGAAGGGGTTGGGATTGAACCGAACCAGCGTTATGCACTGCAACAGGACATGAAAGAAGACAATTATCTGGACCATGTTGCAGAGCTGCTGTTAAGTCATAAATAGGCGCAGGGTTAGCGCGCCTTATTCATCGGTATCCAGTCCGAATTTCTTCAGCCGATAACGCAGGGAACGAAACGACATCCCCAGTTTTTTCGCAGCCAAAGTCCGGTTCCAATGGGTCAGATTCAGCGCATTCAGCAAAATCTCTTTTTCGATTTTCTCCAGAAACAGCTCCAGTCCTTCTTCCGGCAGTTTACGCGGAGCAGCGGGCAGGGCATCGGCTGTAACCGGTGTTGCAGTGTCGGTTTCTGGCTCGGCCAGTGGCGCCATCTTGCGTAACGGTGCGGTCTGCAGATGCGGCAGATCAATCACATCATCATCACTCAAGGTCATGGCACGTTCAATGATATTGCGCAGCTCACGCACATTACCCGGATAATACTGTTCCAGCAAAAACTGCTGGGCACGTTCCGACAGGGTTTTGCTGTGTATATCCCATTCCTGGGCAATTTTCTGAATAAAATGCTGGGCCAGCAATAAAATATCTTGACCGCGCTCACGCAGTGGCGGCAGCACAATATCCATCACATGAATCCGGAAGAACAGATCCTGACGGAACCGGCCTTGCTGGACTAACGCTTCCAGGTCCTGATGGCTGGCACTAATAATCCGGAAATCAACATCAATTTCCGTATCGGAACCGACCGGACGAATCCGTTTTTCCTGCACCGCGCGCAGCAGTTTCACCTGCATATTGAGCGGCAGTTCGGCAATTTCATCCAGGAACAGGCTACCGCCGTGTGCTGACTGAATCAGGCCCTGTTTGTCCTGCGCTGCACCGGTAAAGCTGCCTTTTTTATGGCCGAAGAATTCGCTTTCCATCAAATCGCCCGGAATGGCACCACAGTTGATGGCAATAAAAGGCCCGTCACTGCGGTTGCTGAGGCGATGCACCAGATTGGCCACCACTTCTTTCCCGGTGCCTGATTCACCGCTAATAAACACCGGTGCCTGCGAGCGGGCAATTTTTTTCAGGGTGGTGCGTAGTTGCTGAATTGGCAGAGATTGCCCGATCAGCATCCGCTGTTCCAGCTGGTTCGCTTCCTGGCTATGTGCTTTAAACAGCGGCTGATTCAGTGCTTTTTCCAGCAATTGTTCGAGGTGTTTCTGGTTAATCGGTTTGCTGACAAAATCAAAGGCTCCGGCTTTGAGCGCGGCAATGGCAATTTCCATATTGCCATAGGCCGTCAGCACCGCAACCGGCAGCTGCGGAAAATGCTGGGCAATCAGCTCGACCAGTTGCAGGCCATTTCCATCAGGCAAATTCAGATCGGTGATGCAGGCGTCATAGTGATGACTGGACAGCAGCTGACGTGCTTGCTCCAGCCGGTGTGCCACGTGTGTTTGAATCCCCATGCGCGCCAATGTCATTTGCATGAGCGTGCATAAATCTTCCTCGTCATCGACGAAGAGAACGAGTGGTTGTTCCACTAAACTTCCCCAAAAAACTATTTATTTACGTCAACAGGTGAGCATTCAATCCTGAAACATGCTCCTTGTTTTTGTTCTACATAGCGCAACTTGGCCCGATTGGCCTCGCAGAAACTATGTGATAAGTATAATCCTAAACCAGTTCCACTAATTTCGGTACTAAAAAATGGTTGAAACAGGTAGCGAATATCATGTGAAGCCACGCCGCTGCCATAATCTTTGACATCCATATAGACCGTGTCCTGCTGGCGATAAAGTTGCAGTTCAATCGGATGATCCGGCGCATTGTGGCGCTGGGCATTACGGATCAGGTTAATCAGCACCTGACGCAGCTGGGATTCATCAAACAGAATCTGCAGAGGTTCGGGCTGGCTGACCTGAATCTGGCTGGCCAGATCGGCCAGATCATCCTGGATCAGCTGCGGAATAAAACGCGCCAGATCAATCTGCACCGGTGTGGTTTCCTTATTTTTCACCATGCTCAGGGTGTCATCAATGATCTTGTCAATGCGCTGCGACTGCTTGTCAATCATCTGGCTCAGCATCTGCTGCTGATCGGTATCGCTGCCAGCCAGCAGGCGATTGGCCTGGACAATGGCCGCCAGCGGATTACGGATTTCATGGGCAATACTGGCCGAAAGCTGGCCCAGTGCTGCCAGTTTCAGTTGCTGCACACGCTGGTTGATTTGCCGTGCATCCTGCAGCACCAGCAAGGTTAAGGTCTGCTGCGGCACCACCAGCTTTTGTACCTGAATCTGGATCAGGAAATGACTGAGCTGCGATTCAAACTGGAATTTTTCGCCGTTAGAGAGCTGGTCAAACTGCAATAATTGAAATAGGTCGGGCTGTACTTTATACAGCGGATATTTGTCAAAAGCATACAGTGGATTGATGCCGAGCAAATGGCAGGCGGCCGGATTACTGACCATAATATGGCAGTTTTCATCCAGCACCAGATAGCCCATATCGGTCTGTTCCAGAATATAGCGGTTAATATTCTTCAGCCGGTTCAGTTCCAGTGACTGGGAAAAGTTCAGGTGTTCCAGAATCTGGAAACGGCGGACGGCAATCTGGCCAAAACGGTAAATAATAAAAAACAGGAACGAGAGCAGGGCACTTTGCCCGATGCGATCCAGAGAGGAAAAATCCAGTAATGTGCCAACAAAATGCTGATAGGTGACACAAATCATTGCCACCAGGGTAATGAACAGCGCCTTGCTTTTTTCCAGCAATAACGTCGCGGCGAAAATCGCAATCACAAACAGCAGGCTTAAATGCAGGCTCGGTCCATCCAGCGCAAAGGTCAGGCTGCTGAGCACCAGTACATCAACACTGAAAATCAGCGTGAGTTGTAACGGAATCCTGTGCCGGACATAGCGAAAATACAGCAGCTGGGCACAGCTAAAAATAAAATACAGCACCAGACTGGCGGCATACAGCCGTGGATGCTGATAATCATGATTGAGAGTTTGAGTGGTGAGTAAATAAATCAGCAGCAAACAGAAGGCAATTATCAGCCGATACGCCCCGTACCATAGCCCGAGATGGTACTGGTTCAGTTCAGCTTGCGTACGGCGGATATCCATGAGGCTTAAACCGCTTAAGGTTTAATTAATCCGTAGCGAATGGCCAGATGGGTCAGTTTGACATCACTGTCGATATTCAGTTTTTCAAAAATACGGTAGCGATAGGTGTTTACGGTTTTCACGCTGACGAACAGCTTGTCAGCAATTTCCTGCGCGCTAATACAGTTCACTACCATCATTGCCACCTGCATTTCACGTTCCGACAGGCTGTCGAACGGTGATTGCTGGGTGTCTGACAGGTAGGAACTGGCCAGTTGCTCGGCAATATCGGCACTAAAATATTTACCGCCCTGCATGACTTTTTTAATGGCACGCACCATTTCCGAGACAGGTGCACCTTTGGTGATATAGCCTTTGGCACCGGCTTTGAGTAATAAAGAAGGATAGGGTTCTTCGGCCAGACCACTGACCGCCAATACCTTGGTTTCCGGGGCCGTCTGTAATAAACGGCGCGTGGTTTCCACCCCGCCAATGCCCGGCATGTTCACGTCAAGCAGGACCACATTGGGATGATGCTGGCGCACCAGATTAATGGCTTCTTCCCCAGATTCAGCTTGTCCAATGACCTGAACATCGGTGTGGTCTTCGAGCATACGGCAGATGCCGGTACGAACCAATTCATGATCATCTACCACTAAAACTGTGATCACCTAGACTCTCCCTCTCACTAAAATCATCTTTTTTGTTACATATAGCAAAATTAGCTTGCAATCAACTGACAAAATTGGCCATCCTATTCTTAACCTAAAGTGAAAAATTCTGCACAATGTCGGAGGCTAAAATTGGTTCCGTGCTGTGTTGTAAATGTAAGGCATATTTGAGGTAATACGCAAATGTATCTTACCTCCCTGAGTTGAGTAAGCAATAGTGAAAAATTCTAAGAAGTTATTAATGCATGTGCTGGGAGCATCGGTTCTGCTCGGCATGAGTTCAGTCAGTACTGCTGAAATCGTCATGAACCCTTCCTCGGGGAGTAACGCCCAGGCAACGCTAAGCTGGTCATCTGAAGAAGCCAACCAGCTGCTGAATGGCGATGTGATGACCACCGCCACGACTTCTGTGACCGAGCAGGTGGTGGAACCATCACCACAAGGCTCAACCAAAATTACCACCACGGTCCGCAGTTCCAGTACACCGGCGCCCGCCAGCACGGTTAGCAGAACCAGCCCGATTCTGGATACCGCATCCTATAGCAACCAGCCCACTGTGAATGCACGTGCCGCACTGGTGATGGATGCCAATACTGGTGAAGTGCTGTACAGTAAAAATACCAATACCGCGTTGCCGATTGCTTCAATTACCAAAGTCATGACTGCGGTAGTGACGGCAGATGCGCGTTTAAATATGTCCGAGCAAATTACCTTGCAGCAGATTGATTTTGCCGGTGCCGCAGGCAAGAACTCGAGTTCGACCCTGCGCGTGGGCGACAAGATGAACCGTGCTGAAGCCTTATTATTTGCCTTAATGAAATCAGAAAACCCGGCCGCAGCAGCACTGGCGCGTACCTATCCAGGTGGACGCAGTGCATTTGTAGCCGCAATGAACAACAAAGCGCGTGAACTGGGTATGCATTCGACCCGCTTTACCGAATCGACCGGTTTGGACCCGCGCAATGTATCATCGGCACGTGATTTAGGCATTCTGGTCAGTACCGCCTCTCAGTATGGTCTGATCCGCCAGTTTTCGACCACACCAAGCTATGACTTTAACCTGGGCTATCGGGTGCTGAAATCGAACAATACCAATTCGCTGGTGCGTAATGGCGGCTGGAATATCAACCTGTCCAAAACCGGCTTTATTAATGAAGCAGGGCGTTGTCTGGTGATGCACACCACTTTAAATTCACGTCCGGCGGTGGTGATTATTTTAGGGGCCAGCAATACCCAGGCGCGTAATAACGATGCCACTCGTTTAATGTCCTGGACCAGCCAGTTACCAAAACGGATTTAAGCTGAATTGTTCTGTACGAAATCGTGCAGAACTTAAAACCTCAGCCATAAAAAAATCCCTGCATGAGCAGGGATTTTTGTTTCAAACCGGAATTATTGATCCATGTTTGAAAGGATAGAATCACGAACCTGATCCATGGTAGCGTCAATCGACAGCATCACCGCATCCTGGCACTGTTTCATTGCAGTGTCTGGGTCTTTCAGACCGTTACCAGTAACAGTACATACAATTACTGAACCTTCTGCAATTTTACCGGCTTTAATGTCACGCATCGCGCCGCCAATGGATGCTGCAGATGCAGGCTCAACAAATACGCCTTCGTACATGGACAGCATGCGCTGAGCTTCCAGAATTTCCGCATCGGTCAGTTCATCGAACCAGCCTTGTGAATCACGAACTACAGCTTTAGCATGGTTCCAGCTTTGCGGGTTACCAATACGGATTGCAGTGGCTACAGTTTCCGGGTTTTCAACTGGCGCACCACGTAAGAATGGCGCAGCGCCAGAGGCTTGATAACCGACCATAACTGGTAAACCTTCCGGTTTTGGACCAGTAAAGGCATCCGTTGTCGCATCATAAACCACTTGTTCAAACTGGTCTGCAGGCTGGTTAGCCACAGCTTCGGTATAACCCATCCAGTGTGCAGTAATATTGCCCGCGTTACCAACTGGCAGGCAGTGGTAGTCTGGGGCACGGCCGAGTTCATCCACGATTTCGTAGGCAATGGTCTTTTGACCTTGCAGACGGTACGGGTTGATCGAGTTTACGATGGTTACAGGAGCCTGATCGGCCACTTCTTTCACCAGACGCATACCATCGTCAAAGTTACCGCGAATCTGCATGGTGATGGCACCGTACATCATGGCCTGTGCCATTTTACCCATGGCAATTTTGCCTTCAGGAATCAAGACAAACGCTTTGATACCAGCACGCGCTGCATAGGCTGCTGCCGCTGCAGAAGTGTTACCGGTAGAGGCACAGATAATGGCTTTTGAACCTTCTTCAACCGCTTTGGTTACGGCCATGGTCATACCACGGTCTTTAAATGAACCTGTCGGGTTTAAGCCTTCATACTTCACATAAATTTCAACGTTCTTGCCAATAATACGTGGAATGTTCTCAAGCTTGATTAGCGGGGTATTCCCTTCACCGAGAGAGATTGCACGTGTAGTTGCAGACACTGGTAAACGGTCACGATAACGGTCAACTAAACCAGTATAACGATTGGCATTCGACATGATGATGTTCCAATTGTGTGTAGAGCTTGGCAAGGGGAAATATTCCCCTTGACCCGATTAATTATCAAGCGATTCTAAACGAATTCGTACAATTTCGCCATGAATCACAGGCAAAGCTTGAATTTGTTGTAACGCTTCATCCATTTTTGATTCCTGAACTGGGTCAGTCAGAATCACGATAGGAATAAGGTCTTTTAAGCGAGATTGCTGCATGATGGCATCAATACTGATACCGGCACGGCTTAAAATAGTGGTGACATCGGCCAGTACACCGGTCTGGTCTTCGGCATTAATGCGAATATAGTAACCCGTGGTCATCTGTTCACGGCTTAAAATTGGCAAGTCGGTTAAGGCTTCGAAGGCCAGTTGCGGAATTGTCCCTGCACCGTCTTCGGTATAGGAGATGTCACGGACAATATCGACCACGTCAGCAACCACTGCTGAAGCGGTTGGGCCTGCACCGGCACCGGCGCCATAATACAGGGTTGGACCCACTGCATTGGCCTGCACCAGCACCGCATTTTTCACGCCATTCACATTGGCAATCAGTTCTTCTTCAGGAATTAAGGTTGGATGCACACGCAATTCAATACCGGCATCGGTACGGCGTGCAATCCCTAAATGCTTGATGCGGAAACCTAAATCTTCGGCATATTTGACATCTTGCGCGGTAATTTTGCTAATGCCTTCGGTATACACCTTGTCAAATTGCAGCGGAATACCAAATGCACATGAGGCTAAGATAGTCAGCTTGTGTGCTGCATCAATACCTTCAACGTCGAAGGTTGGATCGGCTTCGGCATAACCCAGTTCTTGCGCTTCTTTCAGCACATCGGCAAAGGCACGGCCTTTTTCACGCATTTCGCTTAAGATGAAGTTACCGGTACCGTTAATGATACCTGCCAGCCATTCAATCTTGTTCGCGGCCAGACCTTCACGGATCACCTTGATGATTGGAATACCACCAGCTACCGCAGCTTCATAGGCGATCTGAACGGCATGATCATCCGCGGCTTTAAACAGTTCGTTGCCGTGTTCAGCCAGCAAGGCCTTGTTTGCGGTGACAATATGTTTGCCGTGTTTCATCGCTTCCATAATGACTTCATATGCAGGATGAATCCCACCCATGACTTCAACCACGACATCTACATCCGGTTGACGGACAATGTCCAATAAGTCAGAGCTTTGCTTGACCGATTCAGGTAAGTTTAAGTCAGGACGCGGACGACGTGTTCCCACATAAGTGATTTCAATTTCACGACCGGTGCGACGTTTAATCTCAGCAGCATTTTCTTTTAATAGTTTAAGGGCACCACCACCCACAGTACCAAGACCGAGGATTGCCAGACGAACTGGTTTCACGTCACACTCCATATTTAATCAATTTTAAGCGAGCTTAGATCATAGCTAAAAAAAGCTGAAGACTCTAGCGTAGAAATCACTTTCTCTTGATCTATAAAAAACAGTAATTTAACCCATTAAAATTAGTTATTTAAACGCTTCAGCAATTCGCTTGGCGACAGATAACCACCAAGGTAAACCCCGTCTGCACTATAGATTGCCGGGGTACCGTTCACCCCAATATTCAGACCCAGCTGATAGTGTTCACGTACTGGCGTTTTGCAGCTGGCAGCAGGCAGTTCAGCACCGGCAATGGCCTGATCAAAGGCCGCATGGCGGTCTTGGCTACACCAGACGCTTTCCATGGCCGGAATAAACTGTTCGCCACGTGGCCAGGCAATATAGCGTACTTCAATGCCTTTGCTGTTCAGCTCATCCATATGTTCATGTAGCTTGTGGCAGTATGGACAGCTGACATCGGTAAACACATAAATGATGTGTTTGGTTTCACCCTTGGCTTTATAGATCAGCAGGTCCTGCTCTTTCAGGCTGGCAAAAATCTGTTTATTGGTGCCGGCTTGCAGGCTCTCACCGACGTTATGTAGCTGTTTGTCGCCTAAACGGATCACATCACCCTGGAAAATGTATTTGCCATCGCTGGTGGCATAGACCGCAGACATGCCTTCCAGGCTGACCCAGTACAGATTCGGGACTTCCGTGGTTTTGACTTCAGTGATTTTGGCCTGAATGCCAGCAGTTTTAAAATGCTGTTCCAGGGTTTTGACCAGACGCTGCTGGGCATTACGTTCAGAAAGGGTAGAGGCTTCCCCGGTTGCCGGTGCACTGGCCGTAAGCGTGGTTTGTTTTTTCTCATCATTATTGCTCGAGCACGCCGTCAGGCCCAGGCCTGCAGCAAGTGTCATGGCCATTACAATTTTCACGCGGGTAAATGTCATTGCTAACCCTTTTCTTATCGATATAAAAACAAGGAGGCTAGCATAACAAAAAAAAATGACCGATCGAAAACTTCTTGGTCGTATTTTGGCAGTGCGGTTAAGCGCGAGGATGATGGGTCGCATGCAGCTGCTGCATGCGAATCTGCGCGACATGGGTATAAATTTGTGTGGTCGACAGGTCGCTATGCCCCAGCAGCATTTGCACCACGCGCAGGTCTGCGCCATGATTGAGCAGATGCGTGGCAAAGGCGTGGCGCAAGGTATGCGGTGATAATTCGGCCTGAATTCCGGCCTGTAGCGCATAGCGTTTAATCGCATACCAGAAGTTCTGCCGGCTCATGATGCCGCCATGCTGAGTCAGGAATAAATAATCGGTGCTGGTTTTATACAGCTGCGGCCGCGCCTCTTGCAGATAGTGTTCTACCCATTCACAAGCGACCTGGCCCAAAGGTACCAGACGTTCTTTATTGCCTTTGCCGACAATGCGCAAATAACCCTGTTTCAGGTTAATCAGCTCCAGACGTAAATTCAGCAATTCAGACACCCGTAACCCACAGGCATACAGCACTTCAAACATCGCCCGATCGCGCAGACCCAGTGCTGTATGGACATCCGGTGCCTGAATTAGCGCTTCGACATCGGCTTCAGACAGATCTTTGGGCAAGGCCCGGCCCAGTTTTGGGGTTTTATGTGCGGCGACCGGATTGTCGGCGCGCAGTTTCTGTTCACGCAGAAATTTATAAAAAGCCCTTAAGGCCGATAGGCAGCGGGCAATCGAACGTGGGCTTTTTTGCTGTTTGGTCAATTCAATCAGGACATCGGAAATATCATCATGACTCCAGTCCAGCATCGAACTGGGCACGCAGGCACTGCATAACATTAAGTCGGACAAATAGGCATTGCGGGTATGTGGACTGACGGTTTGTGCTACTAGATGATCGCGAAAGCCCTGCAAATAGCTTAAATGTTCCGGAATGGTGACAGGTGCAGGAATGCGGGGCTTTTTATTGAGCATGTGGATCACTTTAATTTAAGAATTCGATCAAGATCATTGGAATTCTCCAATGTAGAGTAATTTTTCCGGGCTGTCGATGTGATATAAGAACGGAAACGTAATCAATCCTTATTTGTTAATTATTCTCATTTGTTTGTATACTATTTAAAAGAGCTTAGGAATTTCACAGTGCGTTTATCAGAGTTAAAGGTAAAGCAGACGGCCATTATCCGCCAGATTATCCGGCAGGATGAGGGGGGCGAGTCACACAATGACTTGGTGGCCAGCCGTCTGGAAACATTGGGGTTTGTGCCGGGCACGCGCGTTCAGGTCATTACCAAAGGTGTTTTTGGCGGGGACCCGATTCTGATTCAGGTCGGTTTTACCCGTTTTGCCTTACGCAAAAATGAAGCAGAGAAAATTGAAATTGAAGATGGAGTCACTACATGAGTGATGCCTTACGTATTGCCCTTGTAGGGAATCCTAACTGCGGTAAAACCTCATTATTCAACCATTTAACTGGTACACGCCAGAAAGTTGCCAACTATGCCGGCGTAACGGTCGAACGTAAAGTCGGTCATTTTAATTTACCTTCAGGCAAGCCGGTACGGGTGCTGGATTTACCTGGCACTTATAGCTTGAATGCTGCCAGCCCGGACGAAGCCATTACCCGTGATGTGGTACAGGGCAAACTGGCAGAAGAAGGCCAGCAGGATGCTTTCCTGTGTGTGGTTGATGCCACCAATCTGAAGCTGCATCTGGGTCTGGTACTGGAAATGATTGAACTGGGTCGTCCAATGTTGCTGGTGCTGAACATGATGGACGAAGCGCGTCGTCGTGGCATGCAGATCAACACCCAGAAACTGTCTGAGCGCCTCGGTGTGCCGGTGGTAGAAACCGTGGCCGTGCGCCGTTCCGGGATTGAAAACCTGATGAATGCGCTGGATCAGGGTAAATATGCGCTGCCACATACCGAATTGACCGGTCTGAAAGGCGATGCCCATCAGAAGGTCGAAACCCTGCTGAATGATGTGGTGCAATACGTCGATCAGGAAGATAAACGTTCCGATTTCCTCGATAAGGTGTTCCTGCATCCGGTGCTGGGTCTGGTCAGTCTGGCAGTCATGATGTTTATCATTTTCCAGGCGGTCTTTGCCTGGGCAGCCCCGTTTATGGACGGGATTGAAACCTTCTTTGGCTGGCTGGGTGAAGTGATTGGTGGCAGTATTGCTCATCCTTTACTGAACAGTCTGGTGGTGGACGGGATTATTGCCGGCGCCGGTGGTGTGGTGGTGTTCCTGCCGCAAATTCTGATTCTGTTCTTCTTTATTCTGATGCTGGAAGAATCCGGTTATTTACCGCGCGCTGCATTCTTGCTGGATAAACTGATGTTTAAAGCCGGTTTAAGTGGCCGTGCCTTTATTCCGTTACTGTCCAGCTTTGCCTGCGCGATTCCGGGGATTATGGCAACGCGCAGTATCAGCGACCCGCGTGACCGTTTAACCACTATTTTTGTGGCACCGCTGATGACCTGTTCCGCGCGTTTACCGGTGTATGCGCTGTTAATTGCCGCCTTTATTCCGGAACAAACGGTATGGGGCCTGTTTAACCTGCAGGGTCTGGTGCTGTTTGCGCTGTATATGGCTGGTATTTTAAGTGCGCTAGGCGTGTCTTTTGTGCTGAAGTTTTTCCAGAAAGACAAGTCCGATCACATGCTGTTGATGGAACTGCCAAGTTACCGTTTCCCGGACATCAAAAACGTCTGGATTGGTTTGCTGGATCGCGCCCGAATCTTCCTGAAACGGGTCGGTGGCATCATCTTTGCCCTGTCGATTCTGCTCTGGTTCCTGTGTACCTTCCCGCAGCCGCCAGAAGGCGCGACCATGCCGGCGATTGATTATACCTTTGCCGGGATGCTGGGCCATATCATGCAGCCAATTTTTGCCCCACTGGGCTTTAACTGGCAGATCTGTATTGCCTTGATTCCAGCAATGGCAGCCCGTGAAGTGGTGGTGGCTGCACTGGGTACCATTTACGCCCTGTCAGGGGACGAAGATGCCATGGCCGATGGTCTGGCCAGCATCATCAGCAGCGGTGGTGACTTGGGCTGGTCATTGGCGACCGGTTTATCGCTACTGGTCTGGTTTATTTATGCACCGCACTGTCTGGCGACGCTGGCCACGGTACGCCGTGAAACGGCATCGTGGAAAACAGTGGGCTTTATGACCGTGTATCTGTTTGGTCTGGCCTATTTGATGTCATTCCTGACCTATCAGATTGCATCCAACCTGTTGGCTTAAGCCGAAACAAAAAAAGGAGACTGAAATGATTGAAGTATTGATTGTGGCGGTATTGGTGATGTGGAGCACGCTGGTGGTCTTCAAAAAGGTATTCCCGAAGACTTCAAATTCAGTCTTTCTGAAGTTGTCGGATGCCTGTACGGCAAAAGGCTGGCACACGCTGGGCAAATGGTTCAGACCGAAAATGGCTGCCGGTTGTGGCGGTGGCTGTGATTGTCCGGTGTCGGAGCAGGCCAGCAAGAAAACTGAAGTACAAGGGGTCAAGTGGAAGTAAGCCCTTGAGCGTCAAAAAAGCCGTCATCTCTATGACGGCTTTTTTACGCACTGACACAAAATTTTTTCCAGAAACTGCAAACAGAAAAAGCATTCAAAACCCCAAAGTGCTAACATTTCCGCAGTTTAAAATCCAAATCATTGATGGAGCTCAAATGTTAATACAACGCGGTGGATTAAAAGTTGTGGCAGGTCTTGGCATTTCAGGTGTTGCAGCAGTCAACTTCTTGCATGATCAGGGCTACCGCGTTGCCGTAACAGACTCTCGAGCGACACCCCCCGGTTATGACCAGATTCCGGCCGAGGTTCAGACCAGTTTTGGCCAGTTTGACCAGGAACTGCTGTTGTCTGCTGAAGAAATTATCATCAGTCCGGGGCTTGATCCAAAACTGCCAGAAATTCAGACGGCAATAGCGCAGGGCATTCCGGTGGTCAGTGAAATCCAGATTTTGCGCCGTGCCACTGACAAGCCAATTGTGGCCATTACCGGTTCCAATGCCAAAAGTACTGTAACCACACTAATTGGCCTGATGGCTGCCGATGCTGGCAAGAAGGTCGCGGTTGGGGGTAATCTGGGCCGTCCGGCGCTGGATTTAACCAAAGATGATCCGGAGCTGTATATTCTGGAACTTTCCAGCTTTCAGTTAGAAACCACCTCAAACCTGAATGCTGAAGTGGCGGTGGTGCTGAACATGAGTGAAGACCATCTGGACCGTCATGGTGACATGCTCGGTTATCACACCGCCAAACATCGTATTTTTCAGGGCGTGAAACAGGTGGTATATAACCGTGATGATGCACTGACCCGTCCGCTGGTGCCAGATACCACCCCTATGCAGAGCTTTGGCCTGAACGCACCAGATATCAACCAGTTCGGTATTTTAAAAGAAACAGATGGCACCATTTGGCTGGCGCGTGGCCGTGAACGTCTGCTGAAAAGCAGCGACATGTATATTCAGGGTACGCATAATATTGCCAATGCCTTGGCCTGTCTGGCGCTGGGTGAAGCGATTGGCCTGCCGATGGACAGTATGCTGAACACTTTAAAAAGCTTTAAAGGTCTGGAGCATCGCTGTGAATTCGTCAAAGAGGTCGCAGGCGTGCGTTATTATAATGACTCCAAAGGCACCAATATTGGCGCTACCCTCGCGGCACTAGAAGGTTTGGGTGCAGCAATTCAGCCGCATGGCGGTCAGGTGGCCATTATTTTAGGTGGGCAGGGCAAAGGCCAGGACTTTAAGGCACTGCGTCAGGCGCTCAGTCAATATGCCAAACTGGCAGTGTTGATTGGTGAAGATGCCGCGCTGATTGAAGCGGCGGTACAGGGCACTACCACGCTGCTCCATGCCGACAGTCTGCAACAGGCGGTCACACTGTGCCAGCAGCATACCCAGCCGCAGGATGTCGTGTTATTGTCACCTGCATGTGCAAGTTTTGATATGTTCTCGGGCTATCCGGAACGTGGTCGTCAGTTCGTGACTTATGTCAACGAACTTGGTCAAGAATAATAAGGATTTGGGATATGGCTGGCTTTGCTCAGACAACGATCAATAAAATCACTCAGGTCTATGAGCGCTGGTTACCGCGGTTACCGGCCGAAGTGAATGTACGCAATGTGCTCATTTTTAGCGTATTGGCCTTGCTCTGTATCGGCTCGATTATGGTGGCGTCTGCCTCAATGCCCTATGCCGAGCGTATGCATGAAAATGCCTTCCATTATGTACTGCGGCATGGTATTTCAATTGCGGTAGCGCTAATTGCCGCCTATACCGTGTATAAAGTTCCCTTAAACCTCTGGTTCAATAACACCTTCTTTTTATGGATTATTACCATTGCCTTGCTGATTGCGGTACTGGTGGTCGGTACCGAAGTCAATGGTTCCAAACGCTGGATTCGGGTGGCCGGGTTTACCTTGCAGGCTTCAGAAGTGGCCAAGGTGATGATGGCGATTTTTACCGCCGACTACGTGGTACGTCGTGCCGAAGAAGTGCGTAATAATATTAAAGGTCTGGTACGGCTGGCAGTGATTATGGCGGCGACTGTGGGCCTGATTATGGCAGAACCGGATTTGGGTGCGACTGTGGTGATTGCGTTGACCATGCTCGGGGTGTTCTTCCTGGCCGGTGCACCACTGATTCAGTTCGGGATTGCCTTGGGTGCGATGCTGGGTGCGTTTACCTTCCTGGTGGTGTTTGAGCCCTACCGTTTTGAACGTTTAATGTCTTTCTCTAACCCGTGGAATGATCCGCTCGGGGCCGGTTATCAGCTGTCAAATGCCTTAATGGCTTTTGGCCGGGGTGAATGGGCCGGGGTGGGGTTGGGGCATAGTATCCAGAAAATGTCCTATCTGCCGGAAGCGCATACCGACTTTATGCTGGCCGTTTTAGGCGAAGAATTTGGCTTTTTTGGCATTCTGGTGGTGCTGAGCCTGTCTTTCACCATGCTGGTCTGCTGTATTCGCATTGGTCATCGTGCCTTGCGTCATCAGTACTTGCGTGCCGGTTATCTGGCCTATGGCATCAGCATCATCTTCCTGTTACAGATTCTGGTGAATGCCGGCATGAATATGGGCATGTTGCCGACCAAAGGATTGACCCTGCCATTTATCAGTTATGGGGGTTCATCGCTAATTATGTGTGCGGTGATGGTCAGTCTGATTTTAAAGATTGAAAGTACTACCCAGCAAACCAATCCAAGCCGTGAGGAATCAAGCTTCTAGATTACTCTGCTGAAATGGATCTAGCTGAGCATGGTGCAACACCGTGCTTGGCATTTCTGTTTTACAGTTCAGACATTTGACAAAGCTGCCTTTGGCTTTGGACAGCGGAATTAAAGGAATAAAAAATAAGGAAAAATAATTGCGCTGCTGCTTCAGTTCATAACTGGTGCGGGTACGACAGACCGGACAGACAAACTGGTTTTTCTCCAGCACTTTGGTTTTTGGACCAATCCCAAAAATAAAAAACATAGTAATCCCATTTTACAGTTATTTTTTTCTAGATTAGCGCAAATTGTGTAGTTATGCGTAGCTGCCCTGTAGCTGAGTTGTATGTGGAATGGCCTCAATTGACCACTGGGCAATGGCCTGCTGCAGCATACGTGCCGGGGTGTCTAAAACTACCGGAGGTTGATGCAAGGCCATGAGCGCCTGTTGTAACAGCAGAGGAGCCTGATTTAAATCCAGCGGCTGAGCCAGGTTCTGCTTGGAGAGTTTTTGCCCCTGATCATTCATGGCCAGCGGCAAATGCAGATAGTGCAGTTCTGGATAGCCCAGCACCCGTCCAAGCCAGATCTGTCGTTCAGTATTGTCCAAGAGGTCGGCGCCGCGGACCACATCGGTAATGCCTTGCAGATAGTCATCGACCACCACGGCCAGTTGATAGTTAATAATCCCGTCACGGCGTTTTAAGACAAAATCACCCAAATCATGTTGCAGGTTGGAGCAATGCCGGCCCTGCAAGCGGTCTTCAAAGCAAATGTCTGTATCGGTCACTTTCAGGCGGATGGCCTGCTGTGCAAAGGGGAGTTGCAGATTGCGGCAGGTGCCAGCATAAATATGATTGGAACCGAGCATTTTACGCGTGCATTGGCAGGCATAGACCCAGTCTTGCTCGGCGAGTTGCTCAAGAACATCTTCGTAAATGGGCAAACGGTCTTTTTGAAACAGAAACTCACCATCTGGCTCGAATTGAAAGGCATCTAGAGAACGCAGGATATGCGTTTCACTGCCAGGATAAATACGGGGAATGTCAGTGTCTTCAATACGGACCAGCCAGCGCCCATGCTGGGCCTTGGCATCGCAATAACTGGCCACCGCGGTAATGAGTGAACCAAAATGCAAAGGGCCGGTTGGCGATGGTGCAAACCGGCCCACGTAATTCTCTTCAGCTTTCCCTCCCTTTATCAAAGGGAGGGGCAGGGAGGGATTACGAATAGACATGCTTAACCGTTATTTTGCTTCTCTTTGATTTCTGCCAAAGTTTTGCAGTCAATACACAAAGTCGCAGTTGGACGCGCTTCTAAACGGCGTAAACCAATTTCGATTCCGCAGGTTTCACAGAAACCGTAGTCATCGTTTTTAATGGCTTCAATGGATTGTTCAATTTTACGGATCAGTTTGCGTTCACGGTCACGGGTACGTAACTCGATGGCAAACTCTTCTTCCTGAGTGGCGCGGTCGTTTACGTCAGGCAATGCAGTATTTTCATCTTGCATTGTGTTTAGCGTACGATCAACTTCAGACATCAGCTCGGCTTTCCAGGCCAAGAGAATCTGACGGAAGTGCTCAAGCTGGCCCTCAGACATATATTCTTCATTTTTTTTCGGCTGATAAGGCTCAATACCAAATAAGCTAGCAGTAGAACCACCTTCTGACGCCTTTGGCTTTGTCTTACGCACGCGCTTTGTAGATTTTTCCTCTACAACATCTGTTTGTTCGTCCAAGACTTGATTTTGGTTGTCATTCGCCATGTAGGGCATTCCTCATCATATACGTATTATCTATACGCAAAAAATATGGTGATATGCAAGTGTTTTTATCCACTCCCAAGGAGAAGATTATCCCTTCGGGGGTCGTCATCATATAGACTTTTTATGTATATTGATAGTCTTTGATGTTTGGATTTCGTCGTATCACGTTTTCCTTCGCAGCCATAACTTAAAGCAAAAAGAATAAAATGAAAAGTTAATAACCTGAAATTTCATTATTTATTTGACCGACCAAATTTTCAACACGATGCACCTGTGTGTCGAACTCGCCATTGTCCTTTAAATGCAAGACCCGATAGCCCGGTGCTTCCTGTCCCAGGGCAAAATCATCACTGTGTGGTTTAAACTGCACTGAAGTCGAAGGCGTTGAATAAAAAGGAATATTGTTCCAGATGTTCAGTGAATCCTGATGCACGTGGCCAAATAAAACCGCTTTAATATTCTGGTGCTTGACCATCACTTCAGTCAGATCGGCGGTATTTTTCAGTTTATGCTGATCGACCCAATGCGACTGCATGGCAAAAGGATGATGATGACAGGCCAGAATCACATGCTGGCCGGCATGTTCGGTTAACAGCTGGTCCAGTTGCGCGAGCTGAGAGGGTTCAATCCGGCCATCAATCTGATTCTTGACCGCACTGTTCAGCAGCATGATGGTCCAGCGACCCAAATGAATGGCATGTACCCGGTTTTGCTGCTGGTGAAACGGAAAATACTCCACTTCATCATGATTGCCCGGAATCTGATAAAACGGAATATTTAGGCGGTGCATAAATGCCAGATAGCGCGCATAGGTCGCCGGCACTGGCACCTGTGCCAGATCCCCGGTATGAACAATGGCATCCAGCTCAGGATAACGTTGCTGAATATCACGCATGATGCCATGAAAGCTGTGTTCCGGATTCATCTGCACAAATTTAAGGTCTTCCTGATCCATTAAATGTGTGTCTGAAATCTGGACGATGGTCCAGCTTTGTGTATTTTTGCTTATAAAAGTCATGCCTGACCCCTTAGACATTCCTTATGGTTTAATTTGTTGTTGTAACCATTGCAGGGCGATGATCAGCGGCGCATTCCTGAGCCGACCATTGGCCAATAAGATCGGTAAGTGCTCATACTCAAAAATATGCAATTGAATATTTTCGCCTTCCTCACTAAGACCAAACACACCGCCTTGTTCAGGCAAATTTACTTTCGCACTATATAAATGAAAGATTTCCGCACAAGCTCCTGCAGAAGGATAGAAGGTAAACAGATGCTGCAGTTCTTCAACTTCGCAGCCTGATTCTTCTAGGGTTTCACGGCGAATGCAGCTTTCCGGTGATTCATCACCATCGAGTACGCCCGCAATGACTTCGAGTTGCCAGGGAGAATCCTGATCATCCATTGCCCCAATACGAAATTGTTCTATTAATGCAAATTTATGTTTTTTTTCATCATATAACAATACACCGGCTGCCTCCGGGCGTTGAATCAACTCCCGATGAATGACCGGTGTATAGTGGTTTTGATTAAACAGGCGATGGCTCAGACTGACTTTTTCAACCTGAATAAAGCCACGAAACAAGAATTCACGCTGTTGAATGCGCAGTTCATTTCGACCATAGGTCGCCTGTTTAAGTATTTCCATAAAACATCATACGGATGAAGAACATCAGTTTTCATCCTAACTGAGATTAAATGGAACACAAACTCTTTTTCGATAGTTTAGACGTCGTGGTACAATTTTTGACCAGTCTGCTGATAGGTCTCCTTCATGGCTTTGAGACCTTCCGCAACCTCTGTGTCGCTTTGCATGGCTTCTTTAGCAAGATTCTGATTTTGCGCATAATCTCTCACATTTTGGGTGATTTTCATGGAGCAGAATTTCGGTCCACACATCGAACAGAAGTGCGCCGATTTGTGTGCTTCTTTCGGCAAGGTTTCATCATGCATACTGCGCGCCGTATCCGGGTCCAGACTCAGGTTAAACTGATCTTCCCAGCGGAATTCAAAGCGGGCTTTGGACAGGGCATTGTCACGCGCCTGCGCACCCGGATGGCCTTTGGCCAGATCGGCGGCATGTGCAGCAATCTTGTAGGTGATAATACCGTCTTTAACATCTTTCTTGTTCGGCAGACCTAAATGCTCTTTTGGCGTCACATAGCACAGCATGGCCGTGCCATACCAGCCAATCATGGCGGCCCCAATGGCCGAGGTAATATGGTCATAGCCCGGTGCAATATCGGTGGTTAGCGGACCAAGGGTATAGAACGGCGCCTCTTTGCAGACTTCCAGTTGCAGATCCATATTTTCCTTGATCATATGCATTGGCACATGGCCCGGGCCTTCAATCATCACCTGCACATCATGTTCCCAGGCGCGATGCGTTAACTCGCCCAAGGTGCGAAGTTCGCTGAATTGTGCTTCATCATTGGCATCCTGGATACAGCCCGGACGCAGGCCATCGCCCAGACTGAACGACACGTCATAGGCTTTCATGATTTCGCAGATTTCATCGAAGTGGGTATACAGGAAGTTTTCTTCATGATGCGCCAGACACCACTGTGCCATGATTGAACCACCACGTGACACAATACCGGTGAGGCGGTTGGCGGTCAGCGGTACATAACGCAGCAGTACCCCAGCATGAATGGTGAAGTAGTCCACACCTTGTTCGGCCTGTTCAATCAGGGTGTCTTTAAAGATTTCCCAGGTCAGGTCTTCTGCTACGCCGTTAACTTTTTCCAGCGCCTGATAAATTGGCACGGTACCAATTGGCACGGGTGAGTTACGGATAATCCATTCACGGGTTTCATGAATATTTTTCCCGGTCGATAAATCCATGATGGTGTCGGCGCCCCAGCGGGTGGCCCAGGTCATTTTTGCCACTTCTTCGGCAATGTCGGAACCCAGCGCCGAGTTACCAATATTGGCATTAATTTTCACCAGGAAATTACGGCCAATAATCATCGGCTCAATTTCAGGGTGGTTAATGTTGGCGGGAATAATGGCGCGGCCGGCAGCGACTTCCTGACGTACAAATTCTGGGGTAATTTCACGCAGATTTTGTGCGCCAAAGTTTTGTCCCGGATGCTGGCGCATATCGACGCCTTGCTGCTGGCGCAGGTTTTCACGGATGGCGATGTATTCCATTTCCGGAGTAATAATGCCCTGTTTGGCATAGTGCATTTGGGTCACGTTATGCCCGCGTTTGGCCCGGCGCGGTTTCTGGATATGGGCAAAACGGATGTCGGCGGTGCGGATGTCACGCAGGCGTTCCTGACCGAATTTAGAACTGAGCTGATCCAGAATTTCTGTATCGTTACGCTCTTCAATCCAGCGTTCACGCACATTCGGTAAACCCTGGTTCAGATCAATATTGACTTCCGGGTCGGTGTAAACGCCAGAGGTGTCATAGACCATTACCGGCGGATTGTGTTCACCGCCTAAACTGGTTGGGGTCTCGGTCAGTTCAATCTGGCGCATCGGGACACGGATATCCTCACGTGAGCCCTGGATATAGACTTTGCTCGAAGCGGGTAAAATACGGGTGAGGTCTTTGGCATCTTGCTCGTGTTGAGCAGAAATAGCCTCGGAAGAAAGATTCGTTAATTGGTTCATACCATGATCCTTATGAAGAGCATCAACGAATCAAGCACGACCAAAACGAAACGGATTTATCCTGAATAATAAATCGAAACTTAAGGTTTAGTTGCGCTTGATTCCTACGCAGGTGTTAACCTGATCAGGTTCAACGGTACTTGTGCTTAATCATCTATACGGTTAGACAATTACACAATCTCAGCGAGGATTTACTCGCGCTCCGTCAAGCTGCTTAAATCTTAACAGGTTGGCTTAAAAAGGCCAGTGATAAAACTGCCAAATTGGTGGGTGGCTTAGTTATTCTGATAAGGCATACAGACCGCATCGCTAAAACAGTCACGGGTCGGACTTAAGCCGTTTAGCGGTAAATCCAGATAATGGGACAGCTGCTTTAGCGCCAGGGTGTTGGCACGTTCATTGTTTTGTTCTTGTGCGGTCAGGCTGACTGGAATACGGTTACGCCGTTCCTGTGGCGACATCTGTACAAAGCTGCGGAATTTACGCGCCTGATCTGCCAGTCGTGACTGCTCCAGCTTGGCCAGCTTTTCAATTTCATACCAGACACTGGGCTGAATCGCATATTCTGCTTCATAGCTGTCTGAAACCGGGGTATTTAAGGTGCCTTTAAACAGGAACATACGATAGACCTGATCCAGATAACGCGCATCGCGGATATAATTGCTGTCAGGATAGTTTTTGACATAATCTTCCCAGAACAGGGCGCGACGCACCACTTCCTGGGCATCAATGGTCAGGCCGCCATCACGAATCGGACGCTGCATATTCTGTTCGGCCAGATTTTCAATAAAAATCCGTTCGGCATCGGGCAGATAAGGCGCAAAAATACGAGCCAGGTACTGCGGATTACGCCGATAGACCAGTTGCCCTTCACCGGCATCATACAGGTCGACATAGGCCTGACCTTTGTGTTTCAGCAGATACTGGTCGCGTAAGGCAAACTGTTCGAAATGGCTTTGCTGAATGGTGGGATGCTGGGCCAGATCAAAGGCATACTGATCAAAAGCGGTCTGCTGCTGGGCGGTACGTTCGACTTTCAGAAAATTCTGGTACATCTGGGCAGACAGTTCCAGCAGATGCTGCTGGTCGGGGAAATCCATTAGTGGCAAACAGACTTTTAAATCCTGGTTAATCTGTTCCAGGGCAAA
Source organism: Acinetobacter sp. C15 (assembly GCF_013420645.1). Lineage (NCBI taxonomy): Bacteria > Pseudomonadati > Pseudomonadota > Gammaproteobacteria > Moraxellales > Moraxellaceae > Acinetobacter > Acinetobacter sp. C15. The sequence goes on along the minus strand of NZ_VOXR01000014.1, from coordinate 3,727 downwards.
GGTGGTGCGCTGCTGGTTAATCTCGCGCATTTCCTGTTCAATACCGCGGCAGATCGACTTTAAATCGACCGCCTGTTCAGCCACAGCCTGCTTCGGCTTCTGTTCAATGACCACAGGAGGTTCTGGCCTTTGACACGCGGTCAAAACCATTGCAGAACATAAACTGAGCAGTAAAGTACGCCAGCGGGGAGAAATAAGCTTCACGATAACCCAATTAAAAAAGCAGCAAAAAAATAACAAGTGCGGAATGTATGGCGCTATTGTAACCAGCTTCGGGCCGGTGAATTGTAGCGTTGTGCTGAAGTTTGGTTACATGGCTGTGAGTGCGCTCCTGGCTCAACTCAACTGGACAGCTTGCTGCTTGAATTAAAGCGGTAAAATATAAAAAAATAATCAAAAACATACGAAAAAAATGCGATAAATCGCTACTATGGAGCAAATTGAGTCAATGCTTGACTGAGACATGGCCATTTTGGCGAGATGAGTTAAACGAATAAAATGAAGAAAAAAATATGTGTATTGGGCCTGCTGTTGTTTAGCCCTTGGGCGCAAGCCTTGGATCTGGTCGAGGCCTATGAGCGTGCCAAAGCCACCGACCCGAACTGGCAGGCCAATCTGTTGCAATATGAAGCCGATCAACTGAATTTAGGCATTGCCAAAGGCAATTTGCTGCCGACCGTGACTGTGTCTGGCAATATCACCCGGCGCAGTCAGGACGCCAATGCTGCGACAATTCCAGGTTTTCCAGTCAGCTCTGAAAGCCTGTCGCCTTCAGCAACCACCACCCGTCAGGTGAGTGTCACTGCACGCCAGCCTTTATTCCGCTGGGATGCCTGGGAAGGCCTAAAACAGGTCAAAACCTCACTCAGTCTCAGTGAAGTCACCTTAAGACTGCAAAAGCAGGAGCATATCTTAAATGTGGCCGAAGCCTATTTTAATGTGCTACGTCAGCAGTCTTTAACCACCGCCTATTTACAGGAAGAGCAGGCGCTGCTGGAACAGCTGAACATGATGAATGCCAAGCTGCGTGAAGGACTGGTTGCGCGCAGTGATGTCAGCGAAGCCGAGGCGCAATATCAAAATGCCAAGGCCAACCGGATTGCTACCCATGTGCAGCTGGTGCTGGCACAGGAACAACTGGCGCAGCTGATCGGGCCATATCGTGAAAATCTGGCGGTACTGCGAGATGACTTTCAGTTCCAAAAGCCTTATCCGGCCAGTTTAGAGGCATGGACCGAGCTGGCACAAAGTCAGAACCTGTCCATTTTACAGGCCCGCTTGCAGCAGCGTTATGCCGAAGACCAGAAACGGGTGGAGCAGGCCGCGCGTTATCCGCAAATTGAAGCGGTCGGTACTTATGGCTATAACAAGCAGACGCCACAAAGCCTGATTTCTCAGGATGGTCAGTTTGATCAGGTCGGCATTGAAATGAACTGGAGTGTGTTTACCGGCGGCCGTACCCAGCGCAATATCCAGAAAGCAGCAGTGAATGTCGATAAAGCCGAAGCCGAGCTGGATGCGGCCATCCGTAAAGCCAATACCGATGTAAAAAGTGCCTATTTGCAGGTGGAAACCGATCAATCCAAGTTACAGGCACGACAGGCGGCCATGCAATCGGCAGAACTGGTATCGCGCGCATCGCGTGCCCAATATAATGAAGGCCTAAAAACCATGGTCGATGTCCTGCTGGCCCAGCGTAATGCTTTTTCGGCCAAGCAGGACTATTTGAATGCCAAATATGATTATCTGATTAATATACTTCGCCTCAGGGCGTCGGTGGGGCAACTCAGTGAAAAAGATCTGGCCGAGATGAACTTGTGGTTAATAGAAAAACCTTAAATTTCAATAAAATAAAATGATGCAATCGGGCACTTGTTTAAATTGTCATAAAAGCTTAATGTTTAATGTGATTTAATAATCAATGATCAAATAAGTCCGTTATTACTGCATTGGAGTACATCTCTTGAGTCCAAATAATCCTGTGTTAAATCACCATATTTCTTCTCAATTTAATGAAGATCTACAGGATGTCAATACAAAATTCATGACCATGGGTGGCTTGGTAGAACAGCAGGTGGCCAATGCGATTCATGCATTGCTGGACACAGATGCCGCGATGGCAATAGAGGTGCAATTTCAGGACAATGCGGTGAACCGTCTGGAAACTGAAATTGATGAAGCATTAACCCTGATTTTGGCGCGCCGTCATCCTGCAGCAATTGACCTGCGCATGGTGATTGCCATGAGCAAGGCCAATACCGACCTGGAACGTATTGGTGATGAAGCGGCTAAAATTGCCCGGATTGCACAAAGCTTGTGTGAAGAAGGTGGCTCGCCGCGCGGTTATATGGAAACCCGTCATATTGGCAACCAGGTGCGAGTCATGATTCATGATGCGCTGGATGCTTTTGCCCGTTTAGATGTCGATCAGGCTTTACGCGTACTGCTGGCCGATGCCGATATCGACCGTGAATACCAGTCGGCCACCCGGACTTTAATGACCTATATGATTGAAGATCCACGTCATATTTCCCGCGTCATCAATGTAATGTGGGTACTGCGTTCCCTAGAGCGGATTGGTGACCATGCGCGTAATATTTCCGAGCAAGTGATTTATATGGTCAAAGGTCTGGATGTGCGTCATACCAGCATGGAAGAAATTGAACAGAAAGTTCAAGAACGCTAAGTTTGAATACCATAAAAAAGCCTGAAATAATTTTCAGGCTTTTTTTATGGATTACGCAAAAAATGGATAAAAAAAATCCCAGATTTTGGGGGAAATCTGAGATCGAAATCGGGGATATTTATATCTATTATAAGAGATGCTTCCATCTCCTTGATTGCTATTATAGGAAGATGGTGGGCGGAAATCTTTAAGCTTATTGTAGTCTAATGTTGAGTTTTATGAACAAATGTATCGGCCAGTTACAATACTAATCGGTTAAATAGGTTAATTTTAATCTAAATTATAAACCCCTGATTTTGGTGAAGTAAAACTTTATAGTTATCCAGATACACTATCAATTCAACAAAAACAGATCACCTCAACGCTCGCTGAAAATAGGGAGCTCGCGGCTGGAAAAGAACAGAGTTCATCTACTTTTCAGTGCCAAGCCTGAAATGGGTGAATGAAGAGGGATTCATTTTTTATCGATGAAATTTTTGTGGATTAAAGGCTAAAAGCATCTTCCGAGATAGAACTCTATGTGCAGTGATTGATCTTGGGTTTGGATAGAGCAAAAGAAAAGCTCCATTTCTGGAGCCTTTCAAATTTAAGCCTACGCGCTTCGCTTATCTTACGTAATTTTTACAACCGTGCATAAAAAAATCCCCAAAAAATGGAGATTCTTTTTGCATGAAAGTCTACGCGGACTTCGCCCTTGTCTTGCGAAAAACTTAAAGCAGCGCTTTCTTTTTTACTCGAAGCACAGCTTCTCGTCTTGCGGCGTGGCGGAGCAGTATCGAGTATAAAAAAAGGAGCCTCTTCAGACTCCTTTGAGACATTTGAACAAAACTAAGAGCGCATTCTCGCTCTTTTAAGGGCGAGTTAGCTCTTTTTTAATGACATGGACTTTTTAGCATTTTTTTCTGACGTTGGTATTCTTTGTTCTTCAATGTATTTTTTCACTACATCCAAACTTGCGCCACCACAGGATACAGCGCAGTAACTAGGCGACCAAAAGTGATTGCCCCATAGTTTTTCCTTAACTTCATCCCAAAATGAACG
>NZ_VOXR01000013.1:0-74584 GCF_013420645.1 Acinetobacter sp. C15 | reverse complement strand
CCACAATTAAAGGTATTGAAGTCATGCGTGCACTACGTAAAGGACAAGCATCGTCATTTTATTATGGTCAGCCTCAGGGTGAAGTGTGTCTAATCAACAGGGTTTTCGGTCTCTAAGTACTTTTTAAAGGGAACATCATCGACTCAAATCTCTATTTGCAACAGTGCCGTGGTGAGCTGGATGAAGCGGTAGTTGCTGAAATTAACCAGACTTTGCTGCAATACAAGGTAAACTTTTTCCGTGAACAGCAACATCTGACTGATCTTGAGTAGTCCACCAATAGACGATATTTGTCTAGGAGAGTAGTGGCAGTCCACAGAGAAGAATTTGATGATATATACATTTTTACCATATGATAAATTTTTATTTTAAATTAAATTTATTGAAACCAAAATCTAGGTGACTTTTATAAAATAAAAAATCTAAAATAAAGTGACCAAAACAACATGAAATGATCTAAATTGATCAAAATTTTACTCCACCAAAAACTATATACCAGTAATTAAATCATATACTTATAATTAAGGTCATTTAATAGAATAAATCTCGGTGACCTTGCCAAGGTTGGGGTCGCGAGTTCGAGTCTCGTTTCCCGCTCCAGATTTAAAAGGCCCTAGTCGAAAGATTAGGGCTTTTTTATTGCCTATTCTAAAATTTTTGAACCTCACCCCAAGCCTGTTCGCCATTCCTGTTTTATCTGGCTGATTTAAATCGTAGTGTAAATGTATAAAAGCGTTTTTAAAAAAATTCTCGGTTTTTGCGGCTTGCTGTTTATATTTTTATACAGATCAATTGCTTAAATATTCTGCACAATTCAAGCTTTTTCCAGGCGCCAGCCCTTTTCAAGCCAGCAGCCACTGTGTATAACAATGAAGCAGACCGGGAAACGGATAAGCATAGGCAAAACCTACGAAAAAGCGTTAGACTATGCCACAATTAATGTCATGAAAATGTCCGTTGAGACAAAAAGAAGGTGAAGGTTGATGCCGCTCAATACAGTTGAAGAGCTCGTAGCAGATATCCGTGCAGGAAAAATGGTTATCTTGATGGATGATGAAGATCGTGAAAATGAAGGCGATTTAGTCATGGCTGCCACGCATGTTCGCCCGGAAGACATCAACTTTATGATCACCCATGCGCGTGGTCTGGTTTGCCTGACTTTAAGCAAAGAACGTTGCCAGCAGTTAAATCTACCCTTGATGGTAGATGCCAACGGTGCTCAGCATGGCACCAACTTTACCCTGTCGATTGAAGCCGCAGAAGGCATCACCACCGGAATTTCCGCGGCTGAACGTGCGCATACCATTCGCACGGCGGTTGCTGCTCATGCCAAACCGGCCGATATTGTCCAGCCGGGTCATATTTTCCCGCTGATGGCGCAACCAGGTGGTGTGCTGCACCGCGCCGGTCATACTGAAGCCGGCTGTGACCTGTCCCGTTTGGCCGGTCTAGAGCCAGCATCAGTGATTTGTGAAATTATTAAAGAAGATGGCACTATGGCGCGTCGTGCCGATCTGGAAGTGTTTGCAGAAAAACACGGTCTGAAAATGGGCACCATCGCCGATCTGATCCATTACCGCATGACCAATGAACAAACTGTTGAGCGTCTGGATCAGCAAACGATTGATACCGAATATGGCAGCTTTGACCTGTATCGTTACCGTGAACTGGGTAACCCGGATATTCATCTGGCGCTGGTCAAAGGTGAGCCAAAAGATGGCGTGACCACCGTCCGTGTGCATGGTTTTAACCCAACCCGTGACCTGCTAAAACTAAACAAGCAAGATGGTGAACCGGCCTGGAACCTGGACCGTGCCTTAAAAGAAATCGCCAATAGTGATCGTGGCGTACTGGTCTGGATTGGCCAGCGTCATCTGCAGGATTTAGGTCCGGCACTGGACAGCTTAAATGCACCGAAGAAAAGCAAATCCAATGCGGCGCTGTCTCAGCAGTATCAGACCATTGGTGTCGGTGCACAGATTTTACGTGATTTAGGTGTTGAAAAAATGAAGCTGCTAAGCTCGCCATTACGTTTCAATGCCTTGTCCGGCTTTAACTTGGAAGTGGTGGAATACGTCACCGCACAACAAACAACTTAAGAAATCATCGAGGTTTGCTATGGCAGTTCGCCGTATTGAAGGTATGTTACATCTCGCGAGCGAAGGCCGTTACGCGATTTTAGTTGGTCGTTTTAATAGCTTTGTGGTGGAACATTTGCTGGAAGGTGCCATCGACACATTGAAACGTCATGGTGTATCAGAGGATAATATCACTGTTGTTCATGCACCAGGGGCGTGGGAACTTCCGGTTGTTGCGAAAAAACTGGCAGCATCTGATCGTTTCGATGCCATTATTGCACTGGGCGCGGTGATTCGTGGCAGCACGCCTCACTTCGACTTTGTTGCAGGCGAATGTGCCAAAGGTTTAGGTGTGGTTGGCCTGGACACTGGCTTACCGGTCATTAACGGTGTATTGACTACGGATAGTATCGAACAAGCGATTGAACGCTCGGGTACAAAAGCAGGTAATAAAGGTAGCGAAGCTGCTTTAACTGCAATTGAAATGGTTAACTTGTTAAAGGCTATTTAACGCTATGTCGCAAACACTTCAAGCAACTTATGCAGCAAAACGTAAAGCACGTCGTTTTGCTGTACAAGGAATTTATGAATGGCAGATGAGCCACAATCCGGTGCACGAGATTGAAGCACGCACGCGTGTCGAAAATGCCATGCACAAAGTGGATCTCGGCTATTATCATGAATTGTTGACTCAAGTGGTTGCCAATCATGAAGCATTGGATGCGCTCTTAATCCCTGTGCTTGACCGCGAAATTGATGCCCTTGACGGCGTTGAACTCGCAACCCTTCGTCTGGGCGCCTATGAATTGAAAGAACATCTGGAAATTCCATACCGCGTGGTTTTAGATGAAGCCATTGAGCTGGCAAAACATTTTGGCGGTGCAGACAGCCATAAATACATTAACGGTGTTCTTGACCGTTTGGCCAGCTCATTACGTGCAGCAGAAAAACAGCAATCTAAATAATTGACAGATTGATGCGATGGCTGAGTTTTCCATTATTGACACCTATTTCAATCGGCAGCACGGCAGTTCTGTCGACTTAGGTGTTGGTGATGACTCAGCCGTGCTGACTCCTCCCCCACAGCAACAGCTGGTGATTTGCGCCGACACGCTGGTTGCTGGACGACACTTCCCACTAGAGACTGATCCACATGCCATTGGCTGGAAATCTGTTGCAGTCAATCTCTCCGATATTGCTGCCATGGGTGCCACGCCGCACAGTATTCTACTGGCCTTGAGCCTATCCCAAATTGATCACGACTGGCTGAAAGCCTTTAGCCAAGGTCTGTATGATTGCTGCGATCAATTTGGGGTGCGCTTAATTGGTGGAGATACCACCCAAAGTCCGCATTTAACCTTATCCGTGACCGCCTTGGGCTGGATAGATACCGGTCAGGCGATTACTCGCGCCGGTGCCCAGCCGGGCGATTATATCTGTGTCAGCGGCACCGTCGGTGATGCCGCCTTTGGCCTGAAGCATCCGGGACATGCGCTGCAGCAGCGTCTGGATTATCCAACCCCGCGCTGCGAACTGGGCCAGCAACTGAAAGGTCTGGCCTCGAGCATGATTGATGTTTCAGATGGTCTGGCCCAAGACCTCGGACATATTCTTAAAGCCTCAAAGGTTGGTGCTACGCTGGATCTGGATCTGTTACCGCTTAGCGATACTCTGCGTCATTTACCTGACACACAGCGCTGGCAATATGCGCTGGCTGGCGGCGATGACTATGAACTGTGCTTTAGCATCAGCCCACAGCATTTTGAACAACTTTTACAACAACCGCTGAATGTCCGCGTTACCAAGATTGGACAAATTCATGCAGCACCCGAACTTCATTTTGTGCAGAATGGCGTAGATCATTCGCTCCAATTCCAGGGATACCAACACTTTGCCTAAACCTGCCATTCATTTTAAAGCGATGAGCTGGCCCGACCGCCTGGTTGTCTTCTGTGGGGTCGGGTTTGGATCAGGCCTGTTACCCAAAGCCCCCGGCACCTTCGGCTCGGCCTTTGCGCTGCTGTTTATTCCGCTGTGGCTGTGGCTTGGTTTTGCCTATTCGGTTGTGGCGATTCTGCTGATGTCACTGGTCGGGATTTATATCTGCGGGCAAACCGCACGGGTCATGGGCGTCCATGATGATGGCCGTATTGTCTGGGATGAGTTTGCCGGACAGTCGATTACCTTTTTACCGCTGATCTATTTTGGCCAGATGAATACGATGTGGGTCATTGCAGGCTTTGCCCTGTTCCGGCTGTTTGATGTCTGGAAACCCTGGCCCATCCGGGTGATTGACCGTCAGGTCGATGGCGGCTTTGGCATTATGCTGGATGATCTGATTGCCGGACTCTGGGCAGCAATCTGTATTTTAATTTATCTTTATTTTATTTTGGTTTAGCAATAACTAGGATTATACATGTCTACCACCGTGATTATTCTTGCCGCAGGGAAAGGAACGCGTATGCGCTCCAGCCTTCCGAAAGTGCTTCAACCCCTTGCAGGACGCCCGCTTCTGGGTCACGTGATTGAAACGGCACAACAATTACAAGCAGATAATATTATTACCATTTATGGCCATGGCGGCGAACAGGTACAACAGGCCTTTGCCCATGAAACGGTTCAATGGGTGGAACAGGCCGAGCAGCTCGGGACCGGACATGCGGTCCAAATGGCGCTGCCGGTACTGGGTCAGGATGGTGTTTCAATTATTTTATCCGGTGATGTGCCGTGCATTAGCCAGGCCACCTTACAGCAACTGGTCGAAGCCAGTCAGGCTACCGGTATTGGTCTGGTGACGCTGACCCTGCCAGATGCGACCGGTTACGGCCGTATTGTGCGTGACAATGGCCAGATTCAGGCCATTGTTGAACATAAAGATGCTTCTGAGGCACAGCGCCAGATTCAGGAAATCAATACCGGCATTTACTGCGTCAGCAATGCCAAATTGCATCAATGGTTACCAAAGCTGTCCAATAACAATGCGCAGGGCGAATACTACCTGACCGATATTGTGGCCATGGCCATTGCCGATGGCATGCAGGTGGCTTCGGTTCAGCCGGAACGTGCCTTTGAAGTCGAAGGTGTCAATGACCGGGTGCAACTGGCCGCCTTGGAACGTGAATTCCAGAACTTCCAGGCCAAACAGTTAATGCAGCAAGGCGTGCATCTGATTGATCCAAGTCGCTTCGACTTACGTGGTTCACTCAAAGTAGGTCAAGACGTACGTATCGACATCAATGTGATTATTGAAGGTGAAGTTGAGCTCGGCGATCGCGTTGAAATTGGCGCAGGCTGTGTGATTAAAAACAGCAAAATTGCGGCCGGTACCAAAGTTCAGCCGTATAGCGTCTTTGAAAATGCTGTTGTCGGTGAAGATGTACAGATTGGTCCATTTGCCCGCTTGCGTCCGGGTGCAGTGCTGGCCAATGAGGTACATATTGGCAACTTTGTTGAAGTCAAAAACACCCAAATTGGTGTCGGCTCCAAAGCCAATCACTTTACCTATTTAGGCGATGCAGAAGTCGGCGCCGGTTCCAATATTGGCGCAGGCACCATTACCTGTAACTATGACGGCGCCAATAAATTCAAAACCATCATTGGCGATGCGGCTTTCATTGGCTCAAACAGCTCGCTGGTGGCACCAGTAACCATTGGCAACGGCGCAACGGTGGGTGCCGGCTCGGTAATTACCCGTGATGTGGCTGACCATAGCCTGGCCTTTGAACGCTCAAAACAGTTGAGTAAAGATAATTATCAACGTCCCCAAAAACTGAAAAAATAAGAGGAAAAGATTATGTGTGGTATCGTCGGTGGCGTTGCAGAACGTAATATTAGCAATATCCTGATTGAAGGCTTAAAGCGTCTGGAATACCGTGGCTATGATTCCGCCGGTCTGGCGCTAATCAATGGCGGTCATGTATTACGTGAACGTCGTGTCGGGAAAGTGGCCAATCTGGAACAGGCGGTTATTGAAGCTGAATTAACCGGTTCGTTGGGGATCGCACACACGCGCTGGGCGACCCATGGCAAGCCCACTGAAAACAATGCCCATCCGCATATTTCAGGCAATGTGGCGGTGGTGCATAACGGGATTATTGAAAACTTCCAGGAACTCAAAAATGATCTGGAAGCGCTTGGTTATGTATTTACCTCGCAAACCGATACTGAAGTGGTTGCGCATCTGGTCAATGATGCCCTGAAATCCACCCCAAGTTTACTGGAAGCAGTGAAACAGGTGGTGCCACAACTCAAAGGTGCTTATGCGCTCGGTATCATCCATACCGATCATCCGGATGAACTGATTACCGTTCGTGAAGGTTCACCACTGGTAATTGGCGTCGGGATTGGCGAGAACTTTATCAGCTCGGATCAGCTGGCCTTGTTGCCAATCACCAATCGCTTTATTTATCTGGAAGAAGGTGATATTGCCCGTTTAACCCGTGAAACCATTGAAGTTTTTGTGGATGGTCAGCTGGTGAATCGTCCGGTGAAAGAGCTGGATGCGACGGTCAGCAATGCCTCTAAAGGTGAATACAAGCACTACATGCTTAAAGAGATTTATGAGCAGCCAGAAGCGATTCAGCAAACCATTTCTCAGGCCTTAAATGGCAATGCGCTGCGTGAAGACTTTCTGGCCCAGGCCGAGCAGGACTTCGCCAGCATCCAGCAAGTGCAGATTATTGCCTGCGGTACCAGTTACCATGCCGGCATGATTGCCAAGTACTGGTTTGAACAGCTGATTGATGTACCGTGTCAGGTCGAAATTGCCAGCGAATACCGCTATCGTACGCCAGTGATTGTTAACAACACCCTGTACATCTGTATTTCCCAATCGGGTGAAACCGCCGATACCTTGGCTGCACTGCGCGATACCCAAAAACGTGCTGCGGCCAAAGGCCTGAACATCTGCACCATGGCAATTTGTAACGTAGCCACCTCGTCAATGGTGCGCGAAACCCATCACAGCCTGTTAACTTTGGCTGGACCGGAAATTGGCGTAGCATCAACCAAAGCCTTTACCACGCAACTGGCTGCGCTGATGCTGCTGATTCTGAAGATTGGTCAGGTCAAACAGAGCATTGCAGACAAGACCGTTACCGAGATTATCGCGGAGTTGTGGCATACGCCAAAAGTGATTCTGGATACCCTGCAACATAACCCGGCGATTCTGCACTTATCCGAGCTGTTTGTGGAAAAGAACCACTGCCTGTTCCTCGGCCGTGGCACCCAGTTCCCGATTGCGCTTGAAGGTGCCCTGAAGCTGAAGGAAATTTCCTATATTCATGCCGAAGGTTATGCCGCCGGTGAGCTGAAACATGGTCCGCTAGCTCTGGTCGATAATGAAATGCCGGTGGTGATTCTGGCACCAAAAGATGACATGCTGGATAAACTGAAATCCAACATGGAAGAAGTACAGGCCCGTGGTGGCGAGCTGTTTGTGTTTGCTGATGAGCACAGCGGCATTAAAACCAAAGAGCGTCAGCATGTGGTACATATTCCATCAATCAGTGCGGTGCTGGCACCAATTGTCTACAGCATTCCGGTCCAGCTGCTGTCCTATCATGTTGCGGTACTGCGCGGTACCGATGTGGATCAGCCACGTAACCTGGCCAAATCGGTGACGGTAGAATAAGCACAACAGAAAAAGGCTGGTTCTTGTGTTCGTATAATTAAGTTTGTACCAAATAATTAAGTTTAGATTTAATTATTTAAGTTTGGATATTAATGAAGTAAACGAACAAAACCCTACCCTGTAGACCCAGTGATTCTTCACCAAGTCTACAGGGTTTTTAATATAATTAAATTCAAATTAGAATCAGACTAGAAATATAAAATTATTACTAATGTATTCAATTATATAGATATATAAAAATCTCACCCTAGATTCAAAAAGCATCCCTTTTTGACCTCACCTTGAAAACATTTCATTTTTATTTAAAGTATGCTTCGCCTTTCTGCGCAAGAATTCGCATTTTAAAGCGGGAGAATCTTATACAAACTTAATTTCATCTAAAATTAAAGATACTAAATTTCAATACAAACTTAATTTTAAAATTTAAAAACCATTAGTAATATATATCAAAAATTTATGATAAAAAATAAAACAAACTTAATTAAATTACCATAATTAGACGCAGTATTTGGTCATAAAGCAAAATAAGGGATAAGGAACTATGTGCAAACTCTGAATAAGCCTATTAGCTATTCCTGTTACTAGGTGTTTAGTCCCAGATTTTAATGGTGCAATATTCTCAGATAAATGGAAGGAAGCACTATGGGACAAGTTCTACACAGCAGCGCCACAACGACACAGACAGTGCGTCGAGCAATACAAAATAGTCAAGAGAGCTTAAGAACGCTAGCCAAGCGTTACGGCATCAATCAAAAGACCGTCGCAAAATGGAAGAAACGTACTTCAGTAGATGATCTTACAACCGGGCCAAAGAATCCTCGCTCAAGCGTGTTATCGCTTGAAGATGAGGCGGCAATTGTTGCTTTTCGAAAACGCACTTTATTACCACTAGACGATTGCCTTTATGCACTGCAGCCGAGTATTCCTTATCTGACACGCTCGTCGTTACACCGCTGCTTGCAGCGGCATGGTATTTCACGACTGCCTGAGGTACAAGGTGATCGCCCTGTCAGGAAGCGCTTCAAGAGCTACCCCATTGGTTACTTTCATATCGACATCGCTGAGATGCAAACAGCACAGGGTAAGCTTTATCTCTTCGTTGCCATTGATCGAACTTCCAAGTTAGCGTTCACTGAATTGCATACTAAAGCCAGTAAGATGGCAGCCGCGGAGTTCCTGCGCAATTTGGTTAAGGCTGTGCCCTATAGAATCCATACAGTGCTAACAGATAATGGCATCCAGTTCACGAACCGCACCTGTGATCGCTACGCCTCTGAGCACATCTTTGATCGTGTTTGTACTGAATGTGGCATTGAACATCGTCTTACCAAGGTTAAGCATCCATGGACCAATGGAAAGGTCGAGCGGATGAACCGGACGATTAACCAAGGGGGTCAGTTTTTAAATGCTGTTAGGGGGTCATTTTTACACTGCCGCTAACAATGTATTCACCTTGCTGATTTTATTGCTGCATACAACTTCGGCCGCAGACTCAAAACATTCAGGGGCCTGACTCCCTACGAGTTCATCTGCAAACAGTGGACAGATGAACCTGAATTTTTTAAGATTGATCCGATCCATCAAATGCTGGGACTAGACACCTAGCAGCCCACCTTATTTAAAATGAGGTATTTCATTCACTGGATATATTAATGTTAATGGATTTGATGTTAATGAGATAAAGCCAAACCGCTGATAAAACTCCATAGCTTTTTGATCCTTAGCATGTATTACAACAAAATTTACGCCAATAATTTGAGCAACTTTTGAAACTTGTTTAAGAGCATGTGCTAAAAGTACTTTTCCAACTCCTTGCCCCTGTGCTGCTTGATCAACGGCAAAGCGCCCCACAACCACACAAGGTAAGGGATAACGAGGTAATCGTTTAGTGAGAACAGCATCAACCCCATCAAATCCTATAGAGGTACTTGATAGACAATAAAACCCCCTCACCTGTGCATCATCATCAATAGCAACATAGGTTTTACTTGTTCCTGATTTCTGATGTTGGGATGCATATTGTTTTATGAACTTATTTAAATCATCTTGCCCACAATTAAATGATTTTTTCTGATGATGGGCTTGTAAAACCTCAATTTTCATCCAATAAACTCATTAAATTTTTCATCTCATCATTTGCAGGGCGCGGATTTTCAAGCAAATTCATTAACATATCACGATCAGCATTATTTACTTTTAACTCGTGATTAGATTTAAGTAATTCTTTTGCTCGTTCAAATGAGGATTGGATCATAAAGGAACTCACACTAAGACCCAATAAATTCGCAGCTTGCTCAATTACATTCTTTGCATCTACGGTTGAACGAACATTGATTCGTTCTGTTGCTAAGTTAGCCATATTTTCCACCAATTTGTACATCATAATGATGTACAAATTATAGCAGATTAAGGTAGTACTCTAACATCCAAATTTACATATTTTGTTCTAAAATATTTGGAATAGAAAATAAGAATTTTACTATGAACCAGAATGAATGGTCGGGTTTGAGTCTGAATATGCAGTTGGTTTACATAAGAATATGCAACGATGTTTACTAAGATGTAATTTGAATACTTTTGCCTATCATCAACGTTTTTTAAACTCATCAATTGAGTATTAAAATACCAGATTAATTATTAAGTTAATGAATTAAATAAATAATTAAATAAAAATTATAAAATTTTGTTTGTATATAAATATATTTAAGTTTGTATATTTTTGCCAAATACAAAATCTCCCCCTTTCAGATATGATCAATTATCCACCAAAACCCACAGGTCTTCTGTATGGCAAAAATTATAAAAAACTATGAAGAACTAGTAACAGAAGGGTATGGCCAGGGCCATGGACGCGATTATAAACCTTGTAAAACTGTTCAAAACTTCAGTTCAATTGGTCGCTCTCACAGAGTACAAGGCCGTGTCAGTAAACGTCTTCATCACTTATTTTCTGATCTAGAGCTATCCACTTTTTTACTACTTGATTGGAATCAGAACGTTACAGATATTCGTGAACATTACCCTTTAGATATCTATGATCTTAACTCTATATGTTCTCGTTATCGGATGAAAAAGGTATCGGTTGATTATATACCGTTTACCCTATCTTCAGATTTTTTAGTTGATTTTGGTAAATTTTCCATAGCACTTGATACTCTTTACAGTAAGGATCTGAATAAAGCTCATGTTATTGAGTCATTAGAAATTAAACGTCGTTACTGGGAAGAAGAGCACAATACGCCGTTCAAGTTGATTACTGAAAAAGACATTCCTGCTACGGTACTAGAGAACATTAAATGGTTGTATGTAGAAAAAAATGACCTTGAAATAACAAGTCACATGATTGATCTAGCAGTTTATTTTATGGAAGAAATTAGCCAGTACCCTCAAAGCTCATTAATCCAATTTTGTAAGCATTCTGACCAAACTCAAAAAATGGGTATCGGAGCGACGCTCGCATTGTTTAGAAAATTATTTGCCCTGCGAATACTTCAATTTAATCTAGAAATTTCGTACTTGGAGCTTAAACTCTCTGAGATTCATGCAAGTAATTTGCTCCAGGATGAGAATACAGTCCATGCAACTAATTAATTCAGTTTACATCTTGAATTCAACACAATACCGAATACTCAAATTTTTACCGCAGTATACGGTATGGATTGCGATTGATAATAAAAATGCTTTCCCTGAACTCATTTTGTCCAAGGAGCTTAAAATCCTCTCAGAGGATCAAAGCCTGATACCAGCACAAGATCCTTACGAATACTTAAAACGATTAAACTTGAGTAAAAATTCTATTCAACTCAAAAAAAGAGATGAAAACTTTTCCATTATTCAAGATCTAATTAATGATGAGCACGTGCTTATCAATGCAAAAATTAGGACTGCAAAAATTAAAACTCTACATCTAGAAAAAGAGGTATCAATTAATAAAATTCTACGACTACTAAGACGCTACTGGCAGCGTGGTCAAACTATAAATGCTTTGGTACCAGATTATGAAAACTCAGGTGGAAAAGGCCAAAAAAGAACGATAGGTGATAAAAAAATTGGCAGGCCACGCATCTATGAATCAAATGAAGGTAAAAATGTCACTGAACAGGTTGAATTATATTTTAAGAAAGCCATCGAAGGGTATTTAGTTCCTATCAAAAAACAATCCATTAATGACACTTATCTTCGGTTTAAAAATTTATTTTCTAAGCACTTTCCTCAAGTGCAAGCTGCAGATATTCCGACATACGCTCAATTCTATTATTTTTATAATACACAATATAGAAATGGTAAAAATTCAAAGAGAGTTCTAACCAATCAGAAAACCCTGAAAGATCACAAACCTCTGACTTCAACAGCGACCAAGCAAGCAAATGGTCCTGGTGCACGTTATGAGATAGATTCAACAGTCGCTGACATCTACCTTGTATCATCACGAGATCCATCACAGATTATTGGCCGACCTACCGTATATATTGTTATCGATGTATTCAGCAGAATGATTGCTGGGCTTTATGTCGGCATGGAAAACAGTTCATTTAACACAGCTATACAATGCCTCAGCGTTGCAGTCCAAGATAAAGTGACATTCTGTCAGAGTTATGGCTTGCAAATACAATCGGAAGACTGGCCTATTTATGGTTTACCTGGTGCCATACTTGCAGACCGCGGTGAACTCATTGGTTATCAAATTGAACTTCTTGAAAAAAACTTTTCTGTTCGTATTGAAAATGCGCCACCCTATCGAAGCGATGCCAAAGGTATTGTAGAGAGAGCTTTCGGAATCATTCAGTCACGCTTTAAATCCTACGAGAATATTGGTGTTGTTTCTGGATTCAAGGAAAAAAAGAAAGGCGGACATGATTATCGACTAGAAGCTTGTCTAACTCTGGAAGAGTTCAGAAAAATCATATTAAGCTGCGTCTTGTTACGCAATAATTTTGATATTTTGACAAAATATGATCGTAGTGCCGATATGCCGACTGACCTACCTTCTATCCCCCTTAAGCTCTGGCAGTGGGGTCTACAGCACCGTACTGGGATGTTGAGACAAGTAGATAGTAAATCACTATCTGTTGGCTTGCTACCTAGGATGGATGCTTCATTAAGTGACCACGGGCTTAAAGTCAAAGGATTAGTCTATCAATGTGTGGAAATGCATAAACAGGGCTGGTTTATTCGAAACACTGCAAAATCTCGTCCCAAAAAACTACAGATTGGTTTTGACCCATATTCAGTAAATACTATATATGTTTTCTTTAATGAAAATAAATTGGAATACTGGGAAGCACATTTAAGTGATGCTTCACGTCAATATCAGCATTTAACATGGTGGGAAGCTGAACAAATCTATAAGGCAATTAAAATTGTTGAAAAACAACATTCACAACTGAAATCTGTAGCTGTCGTTGAATTACAGGATTTCACTGACAAAATCATCCAAACTGCACAAAGTCGACAGACCCAAGCAGGAGTGCATCAACTTTCTAAAGCACAACGTACTAGAGATATCCGCCAGAACAAACAAGAAGCGATTCAAGTGGAACGTGCAGAACACCTCCAAAACAGGCCTTTTAATTCTATCCGAACTATCCATCCCAACCAAAATAATACTCAAACACCCCCATCTCAAAATAGCAATCTGGATTTGACCAGTCAGCCAGATTTAATGAGACAATTATTCGAAGAGGACGATGAAGAATGAATAATAATGAACTCGCGCTCAATACATCGATAGAAGACATCTATGGGGATAATCCTCTTATTACTCAATTACCGCCTATCCTTGACACTAAGTCGGTCATTAAACACCTACGAGGGAAACTGAAATTTATTCCAGAGCAGCGTTTCTTGCCCCAACCCGAAAGAATCCATCTGATTGCTCAATTGCCTCATGATTTTTTTCAACCACTGACCAAACATCTATCCCTTGAGCAAAAAATTTCTATTATGATTCGGCAAGGTTATGTGAGTAGAAACATCACTAATGGTGATAGACATCGACATTTACACGCTGCTTTTCAGCAACTAGAACCATCAAATGAAAGCTGTTACCGCTATGCACCTCCAGAGTCGACTGCAACTAGCATGTCAATTATAGGATGTTCGGGAAGCGGTAAAACAACGACAATGAACAAAATTTTGCGTTATTACCCGCAAGTGATTGAACATAGAGAGCTGGGATTAAAACAAATTGTTTACCTTAAAATTGATTGTCCGCATGACAGCTCTTTAAAAAACTTATGCTCAAACTTTTTTAGAGCAGTAGATTTAGCATTAGGAGATACAAACTTCGAGCATCGTTTCACCAGAAGTCGCTTAAATGTGAATGCCATGCTGCAGCAGATGAAAATTATCGCAAATAATTATTCAATTGGACTTTTAATCATTGATGAAATCCAGCATTTGAATACAAAAAAATCTGGCGGGGCTGAAATCATTCTTAATTTCTTTGTCACCCTTGTGAATGTGGCATCCATTCCAATTGTGATGATTGGGACACCCAAAGCCAATGAAATTCTGCAAGAAGACTTAAGATCAGCTAGACGCAGTGCAGGATTAGGCTCTTTAATCTGGGAACCTATGCGCAATGAAGCACCCACTCCCGATCCTAGCACCCCTGATCAAATGATCATTTCTGAATGGTATGCTTTCACCAACAAGCTGTGGCAATATCAATGGGTTCAACAACCAGCTGAACTGACCGATGAATTAAGAAACACTTGGTATTATTATACGCAGGGCATTCCAGATTTAGTGGTTAAACTGTTCTGCTTGGTGCAGATTCATGCAATCACCATTGGTCTGGAAAAAATTACATCTGAACTTTTTAAAAAAGTCTACGAAGAACAATTACAGCCAGTCCACGATATTTTGGATGCACTCCGCTCAGGCAACCCCACACGTATTGCACGGTATTCTGACTTAACTATCCCTCAAGTTCAAATTGAGGAATATGTTGAACAACACCGTTTAAAAGCTGCATTAAAAACGGAAATACAGCGTAAAGATCTAGGACCACATTATTCCACACTTATAGGTATGCTAACGGCCTTAGGTCACCCCGCTGCTACAATAGATCTGCATGTCACTTCTGCATTAAAAAAATATCCAAACGAGAACTTACAGGTACTACTCCAGCATATTCTGGAAGTATTAGACGGCTCTGTAGCAAAAGATAAATTGGACCAGCCTCAGACCACAACTTCGGTAAGAAAACCAAGAACATCACGCAAAGTCATGAAAGCAGAAGAATGGAAGAGCACTGAAGCCAATGACTTACGGAATTTTTTCAGTCAAGCACAAGAAAAGGAAGTAGATGTTTATGAGCTATTAAAATCATCTCACTATTTGTTTGATCCCACCTCTCCTGTGTTGCATTAAACAAAAAATAGAGAGTAAGTGTATTATGATTTCAAATTTTCCAATACCATATCCAGATGAGTTAATTTACAGTGTGATTGCACGTTATGCTATTCACAATGGAATTTTAAGTCCCAAATACCTTACTGAAGAATTATTCAATAATAGAAATTTGACGCCAACTTACGATTTACCGTCTTACATAGACAAATTGGCCAGTTATCTACCAGATTGCTATGATGCACTCCATTTAATCAACCACCACACCTTATTGCCAATTTATCAACCGTTTCAACCTGATACAGTGATGCGTTATGCTGTATATGTATTACAGGGTGAACAGTATCAATCATTACATACCAAGTTGGGAAAAAATGCGTCGCGAATCAAATCTGTGAATTTTTTTCGGTTCTGTCCGCATTGTTGGCAAGAACAGATGGAACAATATGGTGAAGTGTATTGGAAACGTAGCTGGCAGATTACAGGATATGAATATTGTATAAAGCATGAATCTGCCCTTTTTGTCAGCGCTGTTCCTTGCAATGGGCTAGACCGAAGATTTTATAATGCTCATTTAAATGTCCTTATTGACTCCTCACAACTTTTTATTAATTCACAAGACTTAAAGCGTCATCTAGAGTTAGCAAAAATAATCGAGGATCTACTTATTCAATCAAGCCATATTGCAGTACAAGATGTATCGATTTTATCAAATGCCTACTTCAATCTATTGAAAGACAGAAGCTTACTGTCAGGTCAAAAAAATATCAATTACGAAAAAGTCCGTCAGCTTGTTGTCGATTATTGGGGCGAAAGTTTTCTTCAATATTATCAATTAGGTGATCTGAGCTCTGAGAACTGCTGGCTCAAGAATATCTGTAGAAAACATCGTAAAGCATTTTCTTATCTTGAGCATCTCATCGTATTAAAGGCACTTGTTC
Organism: Acinetobacter sp. C15; assembly: GCF_013420645.1. Lineage (NCBI taxonomy): Bacteria > Pseudomonadati > Pseudomonadota > Gammaproteobacteria > Moraxellales > Moraxellaceae > Acinetobacter > Acinetobacter sp. C15. Next base: position 58,577 of record NZ_VOXR01000013.1, on the reverse strand, counting down.
CCGAACAAAGTCCTATTTATACATACCAACAGTATTTGGATCTAGCGACAGTAGGTATAGAGGAACAAGCCATTCCTGTCACTGTAAAACACAAGACTTACCAAGTCCTGTCAGATGATCAACTGAAATGGATACAATTGATTCAGGATATGTCAGTCAAACTAGCTCGTAAACATGATGGTGCACTGTACGCACGTTTATATCGCAATCATAAAGATTGGCTGTTACAAATCAATCAAACCGCTATCATGACACCACTCTCTCTACCCAAACCACGTGTCGATTGGAGTATTCGGGATCGTCAGTTTATGAAACAATTGATTAAAATACGTGATGAATTATTAGAAGACTTAGACTCCCCACAATGGACCAAAAAGTTTTTAATTAAACAACTTGGGCATGTCAGCCTAATTGAAAAAAACTGGCATTTTCTGCCGTTGACCAAAGCATTTTTGGAGCGCTACGCTGAGTCGGTGGATTGTTATCAAATACGTCGTCTGACACGAACATATATTCGTCAACAAACTGAGAATAAATACTATCCACCGAGTGTTTTTTTACGTGTATCAGGATTAAGTGAGCAGCGATTAACGCCAGAAGCACGTCGATTTTTTAATAATATTTTGGAAGAAATAAAAAATGAGTGATTGTTCAACCGACTTTTTACCAAAAGAGATGATTTACTATACTGCGACAAAAATTAGTCGACGCGGTCAAACTCGGTTTGATATTGATACTCATTTGTTTAACCCTATTATTAACCGTCCTATTCAACTTAAATTACCGATTGAGAGTGTTCTTCTATACCGCTATAGAACCCAAATTGATGCCTCTCCTACAAAATTATTCACTCACACACTTGAACATGTAAATTTCACAACATTTAGAACTATTATTTTACCGGAGGGTGAGGATCAAAAAATACATGAAGGCCGGATATGTTTTGAATTTAATTACTACTCAACAGTTTTAAAGAAAAATATTACTATTCAAATACCTAAGCTTATCTTGGCCCGCGATTTATTTTTCTCTCATCCTTATTTAATTCGGGCGGCACTTTTTGCAGAAAATTATTCAACCGATGTTTTAGTGGATAGAAATGATGAAAAGGCTATTCATATTAATATAGCAAAAAACAAAAAAATTATGAACGCAGATGTCTCTGATCCTCATTTTTTGAAGAAGCTCGCTTTAATTTTATTACAGCCTGATTTAAATAAAGCCTTCATTAGTATTTACCAGAAAACAATTATTGATCAAAAAGGCGCTAAAAGTTTTAATTTTGACATGGAAGTGCCTGATCTTAAAAATATTGATCTAACAGTAGATGGAATTTATGATAAAGAAACAGGTATTTACAGAATTGAGCGCATTACATCTTTCAAAAATCTTGATACAGCTATCAACCGCCCTATTCAATTTCATTTCACTTCAAAAAAAATCATACAACAGGTCAAAAATGCTCAAGGGCAAGGTTCAAACAAACCAAAACCAGCGAGTCAACCTAAAGAGAAATTGAATAAAAATGCTGAGGCAGATATCGATAAACTACTGGCCAAGCTAAGAAACCTACCTGGAGAAATTTATACAATTGAAGAATTAAAAATTTCTTTAGAGACACCTCCTGCTAAAACTGTAGTACGTAAAAGACGAAAGCAAATGGATAAAGATCAAAATCAAGAAGAAGGATTTGCTGGTGGAGAAGGAGATATAGAGGGTACAGTGTCTGGATTTACAACAGAATCAGACATTCAACTAGAGCGAGTCACTTATAAAGACTTGATTAAACTATTGGAGCAAATTGAAGAAAAGGGATATAAAACCAAAGAAATCAAGAACTCACCTTTTAAAATATATAAACGTTTCAGAGGCCATAAGTTTGCAAACAATCAATTACGCTACTTTTATGTCTATAAAATTTTTAATATAGAAAATAACCATCAATTTTATTTGTGTGAAATTGATACTTCAGATGGTAAAAAAAATATCTCTACCTTATTACTCCCATATGAAAAAGAAACTCAACGATTAATTGAGATAGATTTGGAAATATTAAATAATTCAATACTGTCTCAATCACTCAGTTGGCCTAAAAAGTTTCTATCTGAAGTGAGAGGTATTACTGCAATAACTACAATTAATCATCCTTCCAAAAAGGAAGAAATAGAAGATGTAAATTATTACACTGACTGGGCGGAGCGGATCTTGGCAAAGGTAAAATCGATATAAATTTCATGAAGAGCTAACATATAAAATAGCATGCTGAAGTACCAAACTTTAAAAATTAGATGAAAGAGCACTCTATACACTTAAACATCTATTTTTAAAGAAGATATAAAAGTTAACCAGTAACTTGGCATATAGGAACTACTTTCCTTCTATAATCATACCTTCCTTACTTCGCAGGAATTATTTCGAGAATTTAGATGACACAACTTACTTGTTTTAAAGCCTATGATATCCGCGGCAAACTTGGTACAGAACTCAATGAAGAGATTGCTTATAAAATTGGCCGTGCCTATGGACAAATTTATCAACCTAAAACAGTGGTTGTGGGCTGCGACATCCGCCTCAGCAGTGAAGATTTAAAACAAGCCACCATCAAAGGTCTGAATGATGCAGGTGTAAATGTGCTTGATCTGGGTATGACTGGCACCGAAGAAGTCTATTTTGCCGCCTTCCATCTGGATGTCCAGGGCGGGATTGAAGTCACTGCCAGTCACAACCCGATGGACTATAACGGCATGAAACTGGTACGCGAAAATGCCCGTCCAATCAGTGCCGATACTGGCTTAAAAGAAATTCAGGCCTTAGTAGAAGCCGCTACATTTACCGAAGTTGCAGCCCAAGGAACCACACAGTCCTACAATATTCTGCCGGAATTTGTAGATCATCTGATGACCTATATTGATCCGGCCAAGATTCGCCCGATGAAGCTGGTGGTAAATGCCGGCAATGGTGCTGCAGGTCATGTGATTGATGCGATTGAAGATAAATTCAAGGCCCTGAATGTTCCGGTGGAGTTTGTCAAAATTCACCATGAAGCCGATGGCACCTTCCCGAATGGGATTCCGAACCCGATTCTGGTAGAAAACCGCGACAGCACCCGCGAGGCAGTACTGGCGCATGGCGCAGATCTGGGTATTGCCTGGGATGGCGACTTTGACCGCTGCTTCCTGTTTGATGAAAAAGGCCAGTTTATTGAAGGTTATTACATCGTGGGGCTGTTAGCCCAAGCCTTCTTGTTGAAACAGTCCGGTGAAAAAATTGTGCATGATCCGCGACTGGTCTGGAACACCTTTGATGTGGTGGAGCAGTATCAGGGCGAAGCAATCCAGTCCAAATCTGGACATGCTTTTATTAAAGATGTGATGCGTGAGCACAATGCGGTGTATGGCGGGGAGATGAGTGCCCACCACTATTTCCGTGACTTTGCCTATTGTGATAGCGGTATGATTCCATGGTTACTGGCGATTGCGGTGCTGTCTGAAACCGGCCAATCTTTATCAAGTCTGGTTGAAGAGATGATTGCCAAGTTCCCATGCTCAGGTGAAATTAATTTTAAAGTGGCCGATACCCAGGCCACCATTCAAAATATCTTTGAGCACTATGCCGATCAGAACCCGGCCATTGATCAGACCGATGGCGTAAGTCTGGATTTTGGTGCCTGGCGTTTTAATGTACGTGCCTCCAATACCGAACCGTTATTACGTTTGAATATTGAAAGCCGCCGTGACCAGCAACCTAAACCAATGCAGGATTATGTCGATGAATTGACCCGCTTAATTCAGGCTTAGAACAAAAAATGGAGCTCAAAGCTCCATTTTTTATTGTGCGAGGGTCTGGATCTACTTAACGATAGCCATTTGGATTCTGTTTTTGCCAGTTCCAGCTATCAGCCAGCATATCTTCTAGTGACAATTTAGCCTGCCAACCAAGCTCAGTTTGTGCGCGCTGGCAATCAGCATAGAAACTGGCCAGATCTCCATCACGTCGTGCTGCGAATTCAAAGGGAATTTGCACAGAATTAACAGCCTCAAAAGTTTCTTTAATCTTCAGCACTGAAATTGGTTGTCCGGTCCCAATGTTCCAGGCCCGGCAGCCAGACTCAGTCAGGCGATTCTCAACAGCTAAAACATGAGCCTGTGCCAGGTCGACGACATGAATAAAATCTCGCTCACATGTGCCATCCTGAGTTGGATAGTCATTGCCAAAAATAGAGAGTTTTTCACGACGACCGACAGCCACTTGGGTCACATAAGGCATCAGGTTATTTGGAATCCCTTGCGGGTCTTCGCCAATCTGGCCACTTTTATGCGCACCGACTGGATTAAAATAACGCAATAAGGCAATCGACCAGCGCTCATCAGCCATCGCCAGTTTTTCCAACATTTGTTCGATCACCAGTTTTGTATAGCCATAATTATTATTTGGCATACTTAATGGCATATCTTCCTGATAAGGCGATGGATTATATTCCCCATAAACTGTCGCAGACGAGCTAAAGACCAGTTTAAACACCCCTGCGCGTTGCATTGCCTGCGCCAGACTGATTGACCCGGCAATATTATGCTCAAAATAAGCCAGTGGAATTTGCTGACTTTCCCCCACCGCTTTGAGACCGGCAAAATGAATCACCGCATCAATCTTGTGCTGTTGGAACAGCTGATCCAGACCGGTACCATCCCGAATATCCCCTTCAATAAAATGAAGACTTTTCTGGGTCAGTGCTTGTACCCGTTGTAATGATTCTGCCGAACTGTTCGATAAGTTATCCAGCACCACTACCTGATGCCCGGCATTGAGCAGCTCCAGACAGGTATGCGAACCAATATAACCGGCGCCACCGGTGACCAGAATATTAGCCATCTGATTTTCCTAATAAAATGTGTAATAAACCCTGTGTCGAAGCATCCAGTGCCGATACATCCTGCTGCTGGCCATTTAAAATTGGCAACAGCTGATTGGCAATTTCCTTGCCCTTTTCTACGCCCCACTGATCAAAGGGGTTAATATTCCAGATTACCGACTGGACAAAGACCTTATGCTCATACAAGGCAATCAGCATCCCCAAGCTATACGGATTCAATTCCTGAATCAGGAAAGTTGAACTCGGCTGATTACCGGCATATTGCTTATACGGTGGCAGACTGGCCAGCTCGACCTGATCTAGCGCCTGATTACCAAAAGCCAGTAAGCGCGATTGCGCCAGACAGTTAGACAGCGCCAGATGGTGCTGTTCGACCAGAGCCTCTGCACTTTCGGCATAGGTAAACTGGTTGGCATTGTAGCGTTTGACCGGTGCAATAAAGTCACAGCTGACCGCCTGTGTGCCCTGATGTAGCAGCTGATAAAACGCATGCTGGGCATTCGGTCCGACTTCTCCCCAGACAATTGGACAGGTATCCAGTTCGACCGCGTCACCACTGCGCTGAATCGATTTACCATTCGATTCCATTTCCAGCTGCTGCAGATAAGAGGCAAAATATTTTAAGCGGCCATCATAGGGCAAAACTGCATGGGTCTGAATATCCAGGAAATTATTGTTCCAGATCCCGAGCAGACCCATCAACACCGGAATATTCTGTGCAAAGGGTGCGGTCTGGAAATGCTGATCCACCGCATAGGCACCCGCCAGAAAGGCTTTAAAGCCTTCCACCCCAATAATTAGCGCAATTGGCAAACCGATACAGGACCAGAGTGAATAACGGCCACCGACCCAATCCCACAGCAGGAACTGGTTTTCTGGCGCAATGCCCCATGCGGTCATTTTATCGGGCTTGGTCGATACCCCAACAAAATGATGCTGTAATACACGGGCCTGTTTGCCCAAGGCTTTTTCCAGCCATAAACGGACGGTTTGCGCATTGGACAAGGTATCAATGGTACCAAAAGACTTGGAGGAAATAATAAATAGCGTGGTTTCCGGACGCAGCTTATGCAGCAGATCCGAGAGCTGGCTGCCATCCATGGTCGAAACGAAATGCACGCTCAGTGGCTTGGCACTTGGATGTTTAAAATCGGACAGTGCCTGAGTCGCCATCAAAGGTCCCAAGTCCGAACCGCCGACACCAATATTGACCACATCCTGAATTACTTCACCGGTCGCACCGCGGCATTGTCCGGCATGAATTTTTTCCACCAGCTGATACATTCGCTGTAGCTGGGTTTGTACCTGCTGCGCCAGTTCCGGATGAGTACTGTCCTGTTCCGGCAAACGCAGCGCCCAATGCATGGCTGCACGCTGTTCGGTATAGTTAATCAGGTCAGTGGAAAACAGGGTGTTGATCCAGCCCGATAAGTCATGTGCCTCAGCAAAACGAATCAGCTGCGCCAGTACCTCGGCATCAATACGCTGCTTGCTATAATCAAAAACCAGCGATTTTAAACGCACAGAAAAGTGTTCAAAACGCTGCGCATCCTGTGCAAATAAATCGGTTAAATGGCGCTGTTCAAACTGATTTTTTAAAGTCTGTAACTGTAATAACAGTGAATCACGCGTATGTACCGCTGCTGAACTGCTCATTAGCGCCCTACTCCCATATAGGCAAAGCCTTGCGCTTTGACAAATTGCGGATCATAGATATTACGTCCATCTAAAATTAACGGATGCTGCATACTGTTGAGCAAAGTTTTATAGTCCGGACTCCAGTAATGTTTCCAGGCGGTTAACAGACACAGCGCATGGCTGCCTTTAACAGCTTCATACTGGTCCTGGCACAAAATCAGGTCATCGCGTTCGCCATACAATGCCTGAATTTCTGGCAAGGCCTGCGGATCGTGTAATTTAACCGTGAGCCCTTGCGCCCAGAGTGCCTTGAGCATGGCGTGAATCGGTGAATGGTGCACGCGTGAGGTATTTTCCTTAAACGCAGCGCCCCAGATGGCAATGGTTTTGCCTTTTAAATTGCCCTGATAATAGTTCCACAGTTTGCGAAACAGCAGTTCTTTTTGCTGCTCGTTAATTTCCCAGACCTGGGCCAAAAGCTGGCTCTTGACCCCGGTGGTTGACACGGTATTGGCTAAGGTTAAAACATCATGCGAGAAATTTTCTCCACCAAAACCGGCGCCCGGATACATATAGGAGGCACCAATTCGGCTATCAGCCGCCATGCCCTGACGCACATGCTCAATATCAATGCCGAGTTTTTCGGCCACCACAGCCAAGTCATTGATATAACTGATCCGGGTTGCCAGCATGCCGGAAATGCTCAGCTTGGTAAATTCCGCATCCAGCACCGGCATAAACAGATATTGCTGCTTGCGTGGAAATAGTGGACGTAAAAACTCTTGTACTTTGCTTTGCACCTGTGGATTCATACAGCCCACAGTCAGTTGTTCCGCCTGGGTGATACTGGCCAGCGCATTCCCTTCCTGACTCATATCCGGCAAATACACCCAGTCATCTTCAGGCAGTAGCTGTTTCAGACGTGCCGTACCCTGCAGACCGAGGGTCGAGGCATTGATCATCAGTTTCGGATGAATGATCGGACGCTGCTGGAGCTGCTGCAACAGTTCAATCAGTAGTGGCTCTTCAGCCGGATTCAGGCTAAACAGATAGACATCCATCTCCAGACCCAGCTCTTTCAGGCTACAGTAATGCAAGAAACCTTGGGCATGTTGCTGCTGCAGCAGGCGATTGACCGCCTCATCCTGAAAATCAGGCGCTTCCGGGCTATCTTGCTCAAAAATGTCACACCAGTAGACCTTGTGCCCACATTCTGCCAACAGCGCCGCCATCACCCCGGCATAAAGCGTTCGACCAAAAACTGCAACCTTCATGCTGACCTCTGCCCTGTATTAGTCTTTAAGTTCTTGAATCAACTGTTTAAATGCTGCACCTAAACTTGGATGGTCCACCCCGTAATGCAAGACCGCCTTTAAGTAACCCAGTTTGCTGCCACAATCAAAGGTCTGGCCTTTCATCCGGTAGGCTTCGACGGTTTCGAGCTGCTGTAATGCGGCAATGGCATCGGTCAGCTGGATTTCATTCCCGGCCCCTTTCGGTGTGGTGGCCAATAGCTGCATAATTTTGGCCGGCAATACATAACGCCCGATCACGGAAAGATTAGAAGGTGCGGTACCGACCGCCGGTTTCTCGACAATCCCCTGCATTGCAGCGCTCTGACCTTCTGCAGGGGCAGCGGCAACATCCACAATGCCATACTGATCAACCAGATGCTCCGGCACAGCCTCAACCATAATCTGCGCTGCTTGGGTGGCATTAAAACGTTCAATCATCAAGACCAGATCATTTTTTTCTGCTTGGTCTTTGACTAGCACATCTGGCAGTAACACGGCAAAAGCCTCATCACCGACAATATCTTTGGCACACAGCACCGCATGACCCAGGCCCAGTGGCTGTGGCTGACGTACACTAACCACGCTGACTTGTGGCGGTAAAATTTCGGTAATTTCTTTTAGCAAATCCCACTTTTGCTTCTGCTCTAATGTGGTTTCCAGTTCAAAATTGCGGTCAAAGTAGTTTTCAATTGACGCTTTGGAAGAATGCGTGACCAGAATAATCTGTTCAATACCGGCAGCAACCGCTTCACGCACCACATATTCAATCGCTGGACGATCGACCACCGTCACCATTTCTTTGGGAATAGATTTACTGGCTGGTAAAAAACGGGTACCCAAACCTGCAACAGGTAAAATCGCCTTCTTAATCATATACTTTAACCTGATCTCGATATTTTAATTTACTTTAACTTCTTTACCACGTTGATAGCCATCAACATAGTGCTCCAGCTGGCTTAATGCCCAATCAATATCCGATTGCACCGCGGTTAACTCATTGAAGCGTTCAAAGACCTGCAATAACTCATCCAGAGGATACATTTTTTCATAAGAACGCAAAATCCGGCTGTGTTGTGTCACTTCGGTATTATCGGCATCAATCAGTAATTCTTCGTAAAGTTTTTCGCCGGGACGTAAACCGGAGTACTGGATTTCAATATCGCCGTCCTGACTGTCGGCTTCACGCACTTTCAGGCCACTGAGCGCAATCATCTGACGGGCCAGATCCTGAATCCGTACCGGCTCGCCCATATCCAGCAGGAACACATCGCCACCATGACCCAAGGCACCAGCCTGAATCACCAGCTGTGAGGCTTCAGGAATGGTCATAAAGAAACGGGTCACATCCGGATGGGTCACGGTAATCGGGCCACCCTTGGCAATCTGCTGTTTAAATAGCGGCACCACAGAACCGGATGAACCGAGCACGTTACCAAAACGCACAATACTGATCTGGGTCTGGTCCTGCGCTTCTGCCATGGCCTGACAGTACAGCTCGGCCATACGTTTTGATGCACCCATGACATTGGTCGGACGTACCGCTTTGTCGGTCGAAATCAGCACAAAAGTTTCAACGCCATTTTTGACGGCTGCATTTAAACTAAAAGCGGTACCAATTGCATTATTTTTCAGACCAGCAATCGGGTTACATTCTACCAATGGTACATGCTTATACGCCGCCGCATGATAGACCGTCTGCACCGCATATTGTTCAATAATCCGTTCCAGTTTGGCCTGATCCAGAACCGTACCCAGAACTGGGATAATTTCAACATTGGATGCCAGACGCAGTTCTTTATCAATACTGTACAGGGCAAATTCGGTCAGCTCATAAATCACCAGTTTCTGCGGCTGGTTTTTAATAATCTGGCGGCATAGTTCGGAACCAATTGAACCACCGGCACCTGTGACCATTACCACTTTGTCTTTAATATTTTTTTCCAGCAGTTCTGCCACAGGCGGCACCGGATCACGGCCCAGCAAGTCAATAATATCGACTTCCTGAATATCGGAGACGCGAATTTCACCATCCACCAGTTTGGTCAGCCCCGGAATTTCAGTAATTTTTAAATGTGCCGGTTCCAGAAATTTGACAATCTCACTTTTACGGCTACGCCCCACAGAAGGCAGCGCAATCAGGATTTCATCAATCCGCAATTTGGCAAAACATTTAAGTGCTGTTTCCGGCAAATAGACATCAATACCGCCGATATTCTGTCCGCTTAAAGATGGATTATCATCAATAAAGAAAATGGGTAAATGTTCATTGGAACGGGTTAAAGTCGCAGCGACCTGCTGGCCGGCATTGCCTGCCCCATAAATCGCGATACGTTTTTTCGGTACGCCCGCCTGCACATAAGAACGGACAATAAAACGGATGATCCCACGGCTAAACCACACCCAGGCGAACATCATAAAGCCGAACATCAGCGGAATTGAGGTTGGAATAAAAGCATCTGTTAAATAGGCCAAGGCATAGAGTCCCACCACTGCCAGGAAAGTCGCCAGGCCCAGTTTGACCATAAACACTTCATTGTAGGTACGTACAATAAAGCGATACACCCCGAACACAAACAGCAGGATAACCGCAATTGCACTGACCCACAGTGAACCAAACGGAATATTCGGCACCACCTCTGCACCAAGGTCAAACTGACGAATGGCATAACACAGCCAGATTAGGACTGGAAATACACAGAAATCCAGAATGACCAGAAAAGCCAATTTGGCAGCACGGGGGGATTCGACGAGAGGTAGGATGACGGATTTCACTTGATGTGTCTTCTCAATAGGAATAGTACAGCTCAGTTCAATTATTAATATTGGAATGATTAAACTGTAAATTAAACTCAGTTTGTAAAATGCATCAGTTGATGCATTTTTTATATGACATTATTGTAGCGCATATTAAATTATATACGCTGAATCACCTGGGCAATCGCCTGTTCGGTTGTGCGAATATTATCTTCCGATAAGGTTGGATGCACCAGAAACATCAGGCTGCTTTCACCCAGCTGCTGGGCATTGGCTAGACGCTGGGCGGGTCGCCATGGCGTACCATCGAATGCATGCTCTAAATACACTTCTGAGCAGGAACCGCTAAAGCAAGGCACGCCCAGTGCATTGATTTCGGCCATCATCCGGTCACGTGACCAGCCTTCGGGCAACTGCGCTGTATTGACCTGTACATAGCACTTATAGTTGGCATGGACATAATCACTGTTCGGATAATGCACGCTAAAATACGGACTGTCCTGAAATACCTTCAAAATACGTTGGGCATATTCAGTGCGTTTTTGCGTCCATTCTGGCATCCGCTGTAACTGCAGTCGACCAATCACAGCTTGCATTTCCATCATGCGCCAGTTGGTGCCAAAAGAGTCATGTAACCAGCGAAACCCGGGTGGATGCTGTTTGTGATAAATGCTGTCGTAATTTTTACCATGGTCTTTATACGACCACATTTTTTTCCAGAGCTGTTCATCATTGGTGGTGACCATACCGCCTTCGCCACCGGTGGTCATAATTTTGTCCTGACAGAATGACCAGGCACCAATATGGCCAATTGATCCGGCAGGCTTGCCTTTGTACATGGCACCATGTGCCTGCGCACAATCTTCAATGACATGCAGGCCTTTGTCCTGCGCCAGTTGCATAATCGGGTCCATATCACACATCCAGCCCGCCAAATGCACGCAAATAATCGCTTTGGTATTTGGGGTCAGGACTACTTCTATGGTACGGGCAGAAATATTTTGTGAGTCGAGTTCTACATCGGCAAACACCGGATTGGCCCCAGCAGTCACAATCGAGCTGGCAGATGCCAAAAAGGTCCGCGAGGTGACAATCACGTCATCACCTGCACCAATATTCAGGGCTTTTAAGGCCACATCCAGTGCAACCGTACCATTGGCCAGTGCCACGGCATATTGAGTCCCTGCAAAGCGGGCAAACTCTTTTTCAAATTCACGACATTCCTGTCCGGTCCAGTAGTTCACTTTGTTCGAGAGCAATACTTGAGATACGGCATCTGCTTCCTGTTGGGTAAAGCTTGGCCATGGTTCAAAGGCAGTATTTAGCATGGTTTATCCTGGAATAATCTGATTCTTCAAATATTAAAAAACTACTTCTTTTCAAGTATACGCGCTGGGTTGCCAATAACAGTTACACCGGGTGGTACGCTTTTTGTGACAACAGCTCCCATACCCACCACAGCTCCTTTACCAATAACTAGCGGTTGGTCTGGAGTACCCTGTTTAATGACAGCACCACTTCCAATATAGGCATGGTCTTCAATATGAATATTGCCATTACACTTTACACCAGGGGCAAATGTGACATAGTCACCAATCACACAGTCATGCTCGACATAACTATATAAGTTGGCATGAAAACATTTACCAATTTTGATGTTTGAGGTAATACTGACAAATGGACTCAGCGCTGCGCCGGCAGCCAGCTCAATATTGTCCATTAACACCACATTATCTGCCTGAACCGTCCATAACGCGATTGAATCCTGGTCAAGTCTTAGGGCAATTTTTTCACGAACCTGACTATTGGCAATGGCAATGAGCACATATTTTTTGGCGGCAGTTATCTTTTTGAATGCTTCATAGTTCATGGCGCGGTGTGAATTAATTATGGCCTCTGCACTTAAGCCATCATCAATAAAGACAATTTCAGCCTCTATACCAGCGCGTTTTAATTGTGCTCTGGCAACCGGCATTAAACTACGACCACAGCCCGATGCGCCATAAACAGCATAGAGATCAGTCATGATGATGGTCTACTTTGCTACCCGTAAATTTGGTCATTGTGGCTTCACCCGCTTCATTAATGTCATCTTTGGCGAGCACTTTTTTTACCGTTTTTAGCATAATTTTAAAATCTAACCAGACCGATTGATTTTCTACATACCAGGTATCAAGTTTAAATTTTTCTTCCCAGCTTATGGCATTACGTCCATTCACTTGTGCATGACCAGTCATACCCGGACGGACCAGATGACGCTTGGCTTGTTCTTCGTTATAAAGGGGTAAATACTCCATCAGCAATGGACGCGGCCCGACAATGCTCATATCGCCTTTAATCACATTCCATAACTCTGGCATTTCATCCAGACTACTGGAACGCAGCATTTTGCCAAACGGGGTTAATCGCTCACTATCTGGTAATAGGTTACCTTGTGCATCTACTACGTCTTTCATACTGCGAAATTTAATCATTTCAAACGGTTTACCATGTAAACCGGGGCGTACCTGACGGAATAAAACAGGCGAGCCCAGATTTTTTTTCACTTTATGTGCCACATAAAAATACAACGGTGACAGTAAAATGAGAGCAATGGAAGCAATAATAATATCGAGGAGGCGTTTTAGCATTTATATTAAACCCATTTCTTGCATCATATGTCGGTTTACTTGATGTACATCATATTTATTTAAAGCAATTTCTCTGGATCGCTGCCCCATTTGCTCAATCAATTCAGGCTTATGAATAAATTCTTGCATCGCATCGACTAGACTCATCACAGATTTTACTTCAACTAAAAAGCCATTTTCACCCTGAACTACAGTTTCACGACAACCTGGGGCATCTGTGGTAATAATTGCTCTTCCCATTGCCATAGCTTCCAAAACTGTGCGCGGTGTTCCTTCTCTATACGAAGGTAAAACATAAACTGAACTTTCTGCAATAGCGGGGCGCACATCTGAAAGCTTACCCCAATATTTAAGTCTTGCATCAGCAATCCACGTATCTAGCTCTGATTGTTGAATGGCTGCAGGGTTTTCATCAATCCAACCCACCAAATGGAATTCAACTTTTGGATGCTGTTGTTTAATCAGCTTTGCTGCTTCCGCATACTCTCTTACGCCTTTGTCACCCAATAAGCGCGCAATAAGTAAAAATGAAAGCTTAGGCTTATTTTGTGTATTCACAGGAAAAGGTAATACACTAAAGTCTGTAACATTCACCCCGGAGCCATTGACCACCACTGTAGGCAAATTAGGTTGCAAAAGTTTTAAATCTTGAAAAAGGTTTAAGTCATCCGGATTTTGGAAAAATGCCTTATGACTGTGCGACAATGCCTGCTGGTATAAACCATGAACCAGTTTCTGGAAAACACTACGCTTAGTCTGAGTTTCTACATTTTGAAATGCATAGCCTAAACCTGTAATTAAGGCATACCGATTCGGTACTTTTGCGAGCCACGCGGCGAGTGTTCCATAGATCACTGGCTTGATCGTATAAGATAGAACATAATCAGGTTTGATTTTTTTTATGAGCGTATACATGCTTCCTAAGGTTTTTAAGTCTGCTACAGGATTGGTACCTGTACGCTGCATGGAAACTTCATGTACGAAATAACCTAAACTCTCTAACTTCTGCTGCTCATGTTTAAATAATCCTAAATCGGGCGCAATAATATGTATTTCAAAACCTTGTTGCTGAATTGCTTCTAGTAGCTTGCCACGAAAGTTGAGTACGGAGGGGAGAAAACTGGAAATCATTAAAAATTTCATTAGTGCTCCCCGAGGTAATAAGATTCAAAATTAAGTACGATTTTTTCCATATCATAAATATTAGTTATAATTTTTTTATTACGTAATTTTGATTTTTCTATATCAATCTTATTATTAATAATATCAACTATTATTTCTTCTATTTCTTTTTTATTTGTTCCTATAAACTTCTCTTCAATTAAGTAAGAGACATCACCAACATTAGTACTTACTGCTATTGTGCCAATAGCCATCGCTTCTCCTAAAACATTGGGAAAGCCTTCTGTTTTTGAGTGCAATAAAAAAATATCAAATACTTTTAAACACTTAGGTATATCGCTTCGCTGTCCAAGTAGTCTAAAACTATTCGCCAAATTATACTCCTGAAGCCATCCCATTAAAATTTGATTACTTTCATCATTATCACGACCAACTATCATAAATTTTAAATGAGGATTTTTTTTTATTAAATCAGCAGCAATTTCAACAAATAATTTTTGGTTTTTGACTTCATTAAAACGACCAACAGAACCAATCACTATATCAGTATCTGACAAACCCAATTCTTTTCTAAGTAGTCTACGGTCATCTTCTGTCGCCATCAGCTTAGCTAATTCAAAACCGTTTGGGATAACGACCATTTTAGCTGCATCATATCCAATTTTTTCATGTAAATCTTTCGCTGCATGTGCAGCACAGATAATTTTAGATGGAATCTGATAAGATAATTTAGCACATAAATTACGTAAAACTACTGTTAGTCGAGATGCCCCCTGACTTACATCGGTAGTTCTTATACCCCAAATAATATTTTTTACACCTACATGTTTCGCTGCTAAACCACCTATAAAGTCCGCATGGTACATCCAAGTTTGGACTACATCAGGTTTAAGCTGCATTAATAGTTTATTTAAAGAAAAGTAAACTTGTAGTATTGAAAAAACTGATTTCATATTTAGAGTATAAACAGGAATACCTGCTTTTTTTAAATCAGCTCCAATAACACCTAAGTCTGTAAGCGATACAACCTCATGTTTAAACTCGCCTTTAGCTTGACTGTTTAAAACTAGTCTTTTAAGCATGAGTTCTGCACCACCAACATTCAACCCAATGATAATATGTACAATTTTTGGTGGTTTATGAGTCATAATAACCTTCCATATACTATAAATTAGCTATTTTGCTCATCTAACCAAGCCTGAAACATCAAAATACTCCATAGGCGAGTTGCATGATCTTGCTTTCCAGATAAGTGCTCTTGCCATATTTTTCGAATAGGCTCTACATAAAAATAATCTTCCGCTTGCAAGCGCTGTTCGCTCAACAGGTTCTCGGCCCATTCTCTTAAAGGCCCACGTAACCATTGTGCAAGTGGAATAGAAAATCCTTTTTTAGGGCGCTCTATTAGTTCACGGGGTACATGTTTATACAAGACATCTCTCAGAATATTTTTACCGATACCATTTTTTATCTTGTAATCTAGTGGCAATTGCCAAGCAAACTCAACAACCCTGTGGTCTAGCATAGGTACTCGTGTTTCTAGACTATTTGCCATTGCTGCACGATCAACTTTTACCAATATATCATCCACCATATATTGATTCGTATCAATCGCCATCATCCACTGCTCAAAATGATCTGTTTTGACCCATCGATTTGGTGTATTAAATACGGTACCGACGGTCTGTGCACCTTTAACAACATTGTTTGGTGTTTTCCAATGTGTCACTAAGAATTGATAAAATTCCTCTCTATTTTGAGCGGGCAACACATAAAGTAATTTTTGTATTTTTTGAGAAGTTGGTATCTTGCCTAATATCTGTGTAGCTATTTTTCTTAATGGATACGGTAATTTACTCACAGAGTTCCAAACTTTTGCTGCCATTTGGTAAGTGTTATAGCCACCAAATAATTCATCTCCAGCATCACCACTCAATGCAACGGTTACATGCTGCTTCGCCATTTGCATTACTAGAAAAGTAGGAATTTGCGAGCTATCAGCAAAAGGTTCGCAGTAAACCTTGGGTAACTTTGCAATAACTGACAAAGCATCTTCTGCGGTTACATAGAGCTCTGTATGTTCAGTACCTAAATGTCTTGCAACTTCTTTAGCAAACTCTGCTTCATTATATCCTCGCTCATTAAACCCGATAGCAAAAGTTTTAATAGGCTTTGCACTTTGTGATTGCATTAACGCAACAACAGTACTGCTATCTACACCACCACTTAAAAATGCACCCAATGGTACATCCGCAAGCATTTGTTCTGAAATACTCTGTACTAATTTTTGTTCCAAAAGATTGGCTGCTTCCAGAGCGTCACCTTGAAAGGGTTGATCTAAACCATTTTGCATAACAGCTTTTAGATTCCAATATTTTTTTATCTCTACAGTATGACGTGTATCATTAGCTTGTATTTGGACATAACTTCCCGCAGGAAGTTTTTCTATATTCTTATAAATTGAGTAAGGTGCTGGAATATAATTGTATTGCAAAAGAAGAGCTAGAGCATCGCGATTGATTTCAGAAACAAAGTCAGGATGTGCCTTAAGTGCTTTTAATTCGGAACCAAACAAGAGTGTTTGACCACACCACCCCCAATACAGTGGTTTCTCACCAAGTCGATCACGAGCAAGTATTAATTTTTTTTCCCATTTATCCCATAACACAATAGAAAACATTCCAACTATTAGTTGTAATGTTTTCTCTACCCCCCAAGTAGTAAAACATGCCAATAAAGTTTCTGTATCCGAATGTCCTCGCCATTGAAAAACATGTTTCTCTTGTTCTAGTTTAGACCGCAACTGTAAATGATTATAAATCTCACCATTAAAAACAACAACATACCTTTTTGAATGCGAAAACATAGGTTGATGCCCCATCTCACTTAATTCTAAAATAGCAAGACGACGATGAGCAAATGCCACTTTTTCACACTGATCAAACCAAAATCCCTCCGCATCAGGTCCTCTGTGTATAATTGCATCTGTCATCTTTTTTAAACTCTCTTGAGTTTGATCACCTGAATTAAATATTGAGCCTTGGAAAAAACCAGTAAATCCACACATAAAAACCAACTTATTAGAATAGAAGAGCAATACACAGATATAAATTATCAGTACAACCGTGTATAGACTAATACGTAAAGATCTAAAATAGCAATATTAGATCTCTTGCGAAAGTCGTTATTGCAAGTTTATTCGGTTTACCAGTGCAGTGATTAAGTTGATGCGTAAACCGAATCTTTTCCGTCTATTTCGATAGCGTTCACTCAATATTCGGCTTTGTTGCACTTCGTCTGAGAATCTAAGAAATATAAAATTGCAGAATATTCTTCCTCTAGCAGTCTGTGCTAAGGCTCCATTTTCTGACTCCGATGAATAGATGCATTATCAACAATGAATACTAAGGGTACAATATAAGTTTCTTTTACTCATTTTGACACCCTGGTTAAATAAGCAAAAAACCAACGACCTATTACAGACTTTTGTAAACAGCTCGTTATGAATTCTTCCCTAGATAACACCCCCATGACATTTACACGTTTTGATCTCCAACTTGGAACTGAGCAAAAAATGATTTATGAAAGAGGTCTAATGTTAATTTTATAAACAAACAAACCATAAACCATTATCCCCCATAAGAACGGCATATATACATGGGGTGTTGCCAGCATGGAAAAAAGATAGGAAATTAAAAAACATAAAGAAATTTTACTTATCTTTATTTTTAAAATAAAATAAAATAAAATAAACATAAAGTAAAAATAACCTATAGCTCCCATCTCCATAAATAAAACAATATGTGCATTATGCGCTGTTACAAATCCCCCATGATTAGCACCAATAATAATAGGAGACTGCCCTAGACCAATCCCAAAAAATATATTTTTTACTGAAGTTAAAATAAATTCGATAGCTTCTCCAGCCAAGTTACCTCTCAACTCCCCACTTCCTAAAGAATTAACATCTCCTCCACCAGAAATGGTTTCTAATAGCTTGAACGTCCTATTTACACCAGATAATTCATTATCAAATTGAATACTACCTAAAACAAAATAAACCCAAAAACCTAAAAATAAAAAAGAAAATATTATTTTTGCAAAACCAATTAATGATTTTGACATTGATATTAATGCTAAAATTAATATTATTAGGCTTAGTATCCAATAACTATTAGATCCAGCATAAATCAAATTAAAAATAAACAATACTAAAAAATAGAAAATATAAAGTAAAAATTGCACTCTAACTTTAATAAGAGAAATTGTATAAATAACAGGAAAAATTGATAGACAAATAAAGGCACCTAAAAAATTAGGATTTCCAAAGTAACTTGACAATCTATTAAATACAATAACCTTATCCGGATTAAAAAAATAAAAAAATAAAGAATAAAATAAGGGGAAAGAAACAGACAATAAAAATAAATGTTTAAGATAAATATTATTTTTAAGATCTGAAGTTTTTAAGTAAAAAGTAAAAAAACCCAAAATATATAAAAACTGACAATATCTATAGACTCCGGCTACAAATCTATCCAATAGGTAGTCTATATTATAGGAAAAAATTGAATTAATTAAACCTAAAAAGGCCACTATAATAAATATTAGATTTATAACTAATAGTCTTACGAAATCTTCTCGCTTAATTAAACTAGCCGAAAAAAAGACAAAAATAACAAAATAAAGATCAAATAAATAAAAAGAAGACTCACCCAATCTTAAGAAATATGATATGATAAATAAAGGAAAAAAAATAAGTAGGTTATTGACACTCAAATTCATTACGATAACTCTTCAATTAAATTTAATAGAAGTTTATTTTGATAATTACGTGTTAATTCTTTAGGTATTCTGTACAAAGGAAAATTTAGTTCTATATTTTTTTTAATATATTGCAAGATTTTTGATGGATTGCGTGTGGCGATACCTACTTGATGTGTATTAATTAATATAGCTAGTTCACTATCTTCATCACATAAAGCAATAATTGCTCTACCAGTTTCAAGATACTCATAAAATTTTCCAGTTAATACAGATTTTTCAAAATCCGTATTCCCTAAAGCTATAACTAAGAAATGTGAATGATATTGAATCTCTTTAATAGTAGTTTTAACTTTTTTCTCATGGAAAAATAAATTTAATTCTTTATATTTTTGCTTATAATTAAATACCACTTCCTTTTCAGAACCATAGAAATTCACTTTACTTATTTTTGTTAATTCATCATCCAATAAAATAGCTTCAAACAATGCAGAGGGATCTCTGAAACCACCATATAGAATTCCCGTATATGAGAATATTAATTCTGTTGTTGAAAGTTTAACTTTATTATTCACATCAGAAATATCTGATCCATTTCTTATCACAGCAATATTTTTCTCTGGCAGAGTTATCTCTAATTCTTTCTTCATTTTTTCACCTATAACTATATTATAGGATGCATGATTTAAAATATTTTTTTCATATAAACCATCTAATTTTCTTAAAAAAGTCAGTCTTTTCCTGTATGGACTTTGCGCCCATAAATCTCGATGATCCGCAATCCAATTAATTTGATATTTTTTACTAATTTGACAAGCGATCGTGTGCATAGAAAAAGGCAATGCACTTGATATTATAAGAGATGGTTTTCCCTCTTTTTTTATAACATCATCAACTAATTCTAATATTTTTCTTTTATTTAAGATAAATTGATCTGGAAAAAAAATTCTCCTAAAGGCAAATTTTATGCCTCTGACTAATAAATTATCAATTCCCCCTCTTAAATTCGGAAGTAAAATTGAAGATAATTTATTATCATCATATCGAATAACTTTTAAATTCTTAGATTCTTCAACATATATTACTTTATCTTCTTTTGGAAAAGAAGCACATACGACTATCACTTGATAACCATTATCAGCAAGAAACTTTGCTTGCTCATAAGGACGTAAAGCACCAATAATATTAATTGGGGGAAACCAATAGCATATTAATAAAATTGTCTTCATAACATTGATTCCTCAACTAACATCCTTAATTACCTCAAAAATATTGTTAACTAATAGACCTCTTGTGTTAGTCAAAATTTAATCAGTGATAATCATTGATTTTTAAATAAACATCAAAGTCTAGAATAGACAAAATGATACTTTCGCAAGAGGCCTAATACTAGTTCTAAGTTATTTAATAAAATTTAATATATCTAATATTTTGTCAGCAGCATCTCCTTCACCATATATATCTGTATTTTTTATTTCTTTTTTATGAATATTACTAAGACTGTCGGCAATTAGCATAGATTTAGATCCAACAAGCTTATTAAATCCTTTTTGAACCAACTCAACCCATTCTGTTTCTTCACGTAATGTTACACAATATTTCCCATGGAAATAAGCTTCTTTTTGCACACCACCAGAATCTGTTACAATCAAATCACAATGTATTTCTAGCCATACCATTTCTAAATATCCAGTAGGATCAACCATTCTTATATTTGAAGGAATAACCAAACCATATTTTTTAATTTTTCCAATAGTACGTGGATGTAAAGGCAAAATAATATCTCTTTGAGATAATTCCAATCCTTTTAAAATATTAGATAACTTTACAGGATCATCTGTATTTTCTGCACGATGAATTGTACATAATATAAATTGATTTAGTTTCAAATCATCAAACCATTTCGGTTTTTGCATTTTTTCTTTATAGTAAAGTGATACATCATACATAATATCACCTACTACAAAAATCTTATCGCTACTAATTCCCTCTTTTAGCAAATTTTTTTTCGCACCCATACTTGGCACAAAAAGATAATCACTTAGTTGATCTGTTAAAATACGATTAATCTCTTCGGGCATTTTTTTATTAAAAGATCTTAAACCTGCTTCTACATGAGCAACCGGTATATGTAATTTTGCTGCAGCTAATGCACCAGCTAGTGTAGAATTAGTATCTCCATAGACTAATACAAGATCAGGCTTTTCATTTAAAATAATATTTTCAATTTGTTCCAGTTGTTGACCAGTCATTGCACCATGCATTTTACCTCCAGTTTGTAATAAATATTTAGGCTTTGGTATATTCATTTCTTCAAAAAAAATATCCGACATATTTTGATCATAATGCTGTCCTGTATGTATGATAATTTCTTCAATATTATCGATCTGATCAAGAGCTCGCGAAAAAGCTGCTGCTTTGATAAATTGGGGTCTAGCGCCTAGTACAGTTAAAATTTTCATACATCCACTCTTTTAAACTCTTTATCAGAGCCTTTAACAATCAAAAAAACTATAAATAAATATATACTGTAAAAAATAAATCCAGATAAAGCATAATATTCGAACATACAGCTAACCATGAATATACTAAAAATGTATAGTCCACCAACTCGAATAATTAGGCCAAAAATTTGTAATATTAATGCAACTTTTTGATATCCAGTAATATGTAGTGACATAGAAATAGGTGATACCAAAAACTGCATAATGAACCAAGGGAGCATCCATAGCATCATTTCTCCAGTACGTTGCCATACTTCACCAAATATAAGTGGCACTATAGTAGGTGCTAAGAAACAGATGATGGAAAGTGGTATAGTCCCAACTTTTATTAATTGAAGTATACATTCATAAGTATACTGAGTTAATTCTCCTCTACTATACTTTTCTGGTGCTTGGGCCAAGTAAACCTGAGATACCGCAGCTCCAATAAACCTTATTGGTATTGCCATTATTTGCATTGCAAGCATTAAAAAACCTGCTTCTGCATCTAATGAAATAGTAGCAATTATAACAATAGGCAACTGTATGGCTGCTGAGTTTGCTAAAGCCTCTAAAGCTGAATATTTTGGAAACTGCTTATTCTTCTTAAATACCTGTTTCAATTGGTGAAATGTAGTAGTTCTAATTACCCTACTTGCTTCACGCACAAAATTTACTATTAATCCCCAAATTGCTGATGATACCTTAACAATTTGCCCAATAATCAAACCTAATGCTGAAAAGCCTAGTAAGCCCATTACTAATTGCACAGATACACCACTAATCGATTGCACCATGCGGCTTTTTGCAATTATCGGGAATTGCTTTTTTCTAGTTGCCCAATACTGAAATATGCTATACAAACCTGAAAAAAATACACCTAAAGGGACCAACCAAATCAAACTGGTAAAAGTTGGCTGCTTTAAAATTAGAATAATTTCTGAATGAAATACCCAGATGATCAAACCTATTAGCAAACTAATTATAAAATTACTCAAAACAGCGAGCAAAACTAAATGAATTGCTTCACTATCACTTTTTGGTATAGGAATAGCTATTTCAAAACGTAGACAACTTGCTGCAGATAAAGTAAGCAATAAAGATGTATAGATAGCTAATAGACTAAACTCTTCAGGTGTATATAACCGTGTCAAAATTGGTAATGCAAGTATTGCTATACCCTGAGCAAAAGCAGTACCACCAACTAAAATAGATACAGCTTTTAAAAAGCCCCCTTGCGCATTTAACTTCGCATTAACTCTATCAAGAAGGCTTTTCACTACTTATTTACTCAAAAGTGCCATAACAATCTTTTCTTGAGCTTCAACAGCCAAGTAAGGATGCATAGGTAAACTCATTACTCGTTCTGCCACAGCATCGCCTATTGGTAACACTGCATTTGCATCTGCTACAGCAGGCTGTTTATTTAACGGAATTGGGTAATGTACAACGGTTGGAATACCTTGCGCTTTTAATTTTTCCTGAACTTCGTTACGGTTATCTACCTGAATGGTATATTGCGCCCAAGCACTTGTATTATGCACTTCAATAAACGGAGTTGTAAAAATACCTGCTTCATTGAAAAGTTTGGTGTAGGTTTCTGCAACACACTGACGTGCCTGCATTTCATCATCTAGAATTGCCAGTTTTGGTAGCAAAATAGCAGCTTGCAACGTATCTAAACGACTGTTTACCCCAACACGAATGTGATGGTAACGACGGTCTTGCCCATGACGTGCAATCTGACGAATCACTTTCGCCAACTCTTCATCGTTGGTAAAAATAGCACCACCATCACCATAGCAACCTAAAGGCTTACTTGGGAAAAAGCTAGTACATGCCACGGTACTTAAATTACAGCTTTTACGCCCTTTATAAGTCGCACCAAAACTTTGTGCAGCATCTTCAATCACGGGAAGATTATATTTCGCAGCAATTGCATTAATTGCATCAAAATCCGCACATTGCCCATATAGACTTACGGGAACAATCGCTTTAGTGCGTGGTGTAATGGCTGCTTCTAATTTTTCTACATCTAAATTGTAGGTTTTTGGGTTCACATCTACATATACAGGTGTCGCACCCAACACTGCCACAGTTTCTGCTGTTGCAATATAAGTAAAACCCGGGGTAATCACTTCATCGCCTGGTCCTATACCAAATGCCATTTGAGCAATTTGTAAAGCATCTGTACCATTGGCACAAGTAATACAATATTTAGCGCCCACATAAGCTGCCAGCTTTTCTTCTAATTCTGCAATTTCTGGGCCTAAAATATACTGACCATGGGCCAACACTCGCTGAATACCCGCATCAATTTCAGCCTTAATACGTGACTGCTGCGCTTTTAAATCAATAAATTCAATCATGCTGCAACCTGCTCTTTTGTTACAACCTTACCATTCAGTCGGTAAATCGCTCCTGTATGCTCACATGCAACTTGTGCTTCACCCTCTAGTGGCAAGTCTAATTGTTCACCAAACTCACTCATCCAGCCAATTTGCTTTGCAGGCACACCTACCATCAGTGCATAGGCTGGTACATCTTTATTGACCACTGCACCAGCACCCACAAATGCATATTCACCAATGGTAACACCACAAACAATGGTACAGTTTGCACCCAAAGTCGCACCTTTTTTTACAAATGTATTACGGTATTCATCTTTACGTTCAATCAGCGAGCGTGGATTATATACATTGGTAAACACCATGCTCGGCCCACAAAACACCCCTTCTTCAAGGGTAACATTGTCATACACCGAAACATTATTTTGTACTTTGCAATAATCGCCTATCACGACCTTATTGCCCACAAAAACATTCTGACCTAACGATACGCCTTGTCCAATTTTGGCACCGCCACAAACATGCACAAAATGCCAAACGCGTGAGTTCTCACCAATTTTAGCCCCTTCATCGACAATCGCAGTTTCATGCTTGAAATAACTCATGAGCAACTCCCCTTATTATTTATTGTTTAAAAATGGATGGTAGTCGCCTGTTAAGCCAATTGGAGCAGCATCACGAATAAATGAAACTGTAGATATTGCGGTACGATTTTCTTCTAATCCAAAACCTCGTCCTGCTAAAATTTCTTCATAACTTCTATTATGTAAGTCTGTAAAGCCACCTGAAAACTCAATTTCTTCTCCATCTACGGTAATTGAACGAAAAGTCCTTTGTCCTTTTACCTGAACCGCTACTGGTACATCTTCCACATCTACAGATAAAAACCAGCGCACTCGTGCATTTTCATATTCTAAATATCCTGCAGCTTTTGTATCCGAAACATGATGCACAATATTGTTTTGTAGTTCGCCAAATACGAAATGCAACATATCAAAAAAATGCACGCCAATATTTGTCGCAATACCACCGGATTTTTTAATATCGCCTTTCCAAGACTGTAAATACCATTTACCACGTGAAGTAATATATGTTAAATCAACTTCATATTTTTTATCTTTAGCCTCAGATTGAACTTTTTCCTTCAAAGCAATAATTGCAGGATGAACCCGTAGCTGTAAAATTGTATTTACTTTGCGACCTGTATCTTTTTCTATATCTAATAACCCATCAATATTCCAAGGATTTAGAACCAATGGCTTTTCACAAATTGCATCTGCGCCACTACGTAAAGCAAAACGCATATGAGAATCATGTAAATAATTAGGTGAACAAATAGACATATACTCAATACGATTTGCAGCCGATTGACGATGCAACTTATCTATATGACGATCAAACCTCTCAAACTCAGTAAAAAAATGAGCCGTAGGAAAATGGCTATCAATCACACCAACTGAATCATTTGGGTCATATGCCGCAATCAGATGATTACCAGTTGCTTTAATAGCCTGCATGTGACGTGGCGCGATATAACCTGCGGCGCCAATAAGTGCAAATTTTTTCATTTTCATCATCTCTCAATTATTTACATACCAAGTCGTCGCCACATCAATTCCATCTTTAATAGAAAAACCTGCCTGATAACTCAATAAATGTTTAATTTTTTCAATACTTGCCTGTGAGTGGCGCACATCTCCAGCTCGAAAATCTCTATAGATTGAAGCTTTGGTATAGGTCACCCCATTTTCATGTAATGCATCTTTAATGGCATTAAACAAATCATTGAGTGTGGTACGGTCACCTACAGCCACATTATAAACTTGGTTTTTCGCTTCTTCATTTTGTGTGGTAGCAGCTAAAATATTGGCTTGTACCGTATTTTCAATAAAACAAAAATCACGGCTAGTTTCCCCATCACCATTAATAAAAACATCATCGCCCGCAATCATCGCTGCAGTCCATTTCGGAATTACGGCAGCATAAGCACCGTTCGGGTCTTGACGTTTTCCAAACACATTAAAATAACGTAAACCAATGGCTTTAAAACCATAAGTTCGTGCAAACACATCGGCATACAGTTCATTTACATATTTAGTCACCGCATAAGGCGAAAGTGGGTTACCAATATTTTCTTCCACTTTTGGCAATGCAGGGTGATCACCATAGGTAGAACTACTGGCAGCATAAGTAAAGCTAGATACATTTGCATCACGGGCTGCCACCAATATATTCAAAAAGCCGGTAATATTGGCTGCATTGGTGGTAATCGGGTCAGCAATAGAACGCGGTACAGAGCCTAAAGCCGCTTGGTGCAATACATAGTCCACACCCGCACAAGCTTTTTGACAGTCTTCCAAGTCACGAATATCACCTTCAATAAAACTAAATTTTGCCCACTGCTCAGCAGATACCAAGCTTTGGACTTCATCTAAATTACGTTGGTGACCTGTAGCAAAGTTATCTAGCCCCACCACAGTCTGATCTAACTTTAACAAGGTTTCTAAAAGGTTAGAGCCAATAAAGCCTGCTACCCCTGTTACTAACCAAGTTTTAGGATTTTGTTTTAATTGCTCACATACAGTCTGATATTGGCTCATTCTTATACGGGTCCCTAAAAATTATAAACGAATGTCAGATTCAGATTGTTCTAATACATATTTTAAGTCATATAAAATATGTTCCGGCTTGGCTAAAGCACGAATATCTGTAGCTCCCATTACTTTAAACTGTTCATGCGCAACTGCTAAAATGACGGCATCATATTGGCCTTGTTCTAGGCTTGCAATTGGGGTAATACCGTATTCATGTTGTGCTTCTTGTGTATCGACCCAAGGGTCATAAACATCTGCCTGAATATTATATTCTTGTAGCTCATTCACAATATCAATAATCTTAGTATTACGAATATCCGGGCAATTTTCTTTAAAACTTAAGCCTAAAACCAGAACCTTGGCACCTTCGACCTGAATTTTTTTCTTAATCATCGCCTTGACCAGCTGGGTCACTACATAAGCCCCCATACCATCATTTAAACGGCGACCTGCCAGAATGATTTCAGGATGGTAACCGATAGACTGCGCTTTATGGGTTAAATAGTACGGATCGACACCAATACAATGCCCACCTACCAGTCCTGGACGGAATGGCAAGAAATTCCATTTGGTACCGGCAGCCTGTAAAACTGCTTCCGTATCAATTCCCATTTTATTAAAGATCACGGCCAGTTCATTAATCAGGGCAATGTTGACATCACGCTGGGTGTTTTCAATGACTTTTGCTGCTTCAGCAACTTTAATACTGGTTGCTTTATGGGTGCCGGCTTCAATAATTAGGTTATAGACCTGATCGACAAAGTCTGCAACTTCTGGGGTAGATCCTGAAGTAATTTTTAAAATATTGGTGACACGATGCAACTTGTCCCCCGGATTAATTCGTTCCGGGCTATAACCGGCAAAGAAGTCCTGATTAAATTTTAAACCCGAAACCTTTTCTAATACCGGAATACAGTCTTCTTCAGTTGCGCCTGGGTATACAGTAGACTCATACACCACCACATCACCTTTTTTTAACACCTGACCAATACTGGTCGAAGCCTTAATAAGCGGGGTTAAATCGGGTTGTTTATAGTCATCAATTGGCGTAGGAACCGTCACAATAAAAAAGTTGCAGCTTTTTAAATCATCTAAATTGGCTGAATAGGAAAGCTGAGCCGCCTGTTGTAGCTCTTCTGGTGACACTTCTAGAGTATGGTCTTGACCACTTTGTAATTCTTCAATCCGTTTTTTGTGAATATCAAATCCAATTACCGGAACCTTTTTTCCAAATTCCACGGCAAGTGGCAAACCAACATAGCCTAAACCAATTACGGCAATTTTCAGGTCAGAGAGCTTTAGCATTTTAACGCCTTATTTATCTACGTATATTTATGAAGAGTAAATCTTTCGGCGGGAATGTTAGCAGAAAATCATGAATGTTCTGTTATGATTTTTAGCCAAAAAATCTAAAATGCTTCCTTTTGTGTCAGTTTTTTGCAAATCATCTTTGTTTAATTTTACTGCGCCTCACAATTTAGATACTTTTTGCCTCATTTTTCTGGCTATGCTTGCGTATACTTTCGCAATCTACTTACAATTTGTTATATACCCTTAAAATAACTACGGTAAACTATTTTTTATTTTTTATGATTTTAGAAAAATCGAGAACGGGAATACGTGTGAGACAATTTAAATCTATAATTCTACTGTCTTTTCTGGTGACAGCAAGCGGGTGTGCGGTCACCTCCGGCTTACAGACCTACGACTTACCTTCTGAGGGTGTCTATCAAACAGACTTGGGGACTTCAGTGAATGTGGTCCGACTTACTCAAGATACTGTACTCGGTTTGCAACCGGCAGTCCAAAATATTCAGCAAGATTATGCCCACCTGTTTACCCAGTCACATCGCAACTATAACCTTAGTCCAGGCGATATCCTGTCGATCTATTTATGGGCCTACCCAGAAATTACCCCTCCCACCAATACAATCAGTAGTGAAAAAGCGGTGGAATCAAATGGTTATCAAATTGACCAAAGTGGCTATATCCAGTTCCCGATTATTGGCCGTTATAAAGCTGCCGGCAAATCTTTAAGTCAGGTGAATCGTGAGCTGCGCAGTCAGTTATCCCGTTATTTAAAAACGCCTGATGTAGTAGCTCGGGTTCTGTCTTATCAGGGCCAGCGTTACTCGGTACAGGGCAATGTAATGAAAGGCGGCCAGTTCTATTTAAGTGACCAGCCGACCAGTGTCTATACCGCTTTAGGTCTGGCGGGTGGTGTCAATGCCCAGCAAGGCAATAATGCCTCGATTACCTTGGTACGTCAGGGGCAAACCTATCATTTAAACAGTATTGAGCTGGAACAAGCCGGTTTCTCTTTACATAACCTGCTGATTCAACCCAATGACACCCTCTATGTAAACAGCCGCGAAAACCAGAAAATCTATGTCATGGGTGAGTCGGGTAAAAACCAGTCCTTACCCATGCGTGATCAGGGCATGAGCCTGAGCGATGTGCTCGGTGAAAGTCTGGGATTAAATCCATTGTCGGCCAGCCGCAGCAAAGTTTATGTGGTACGTAGTCAACCAAGTGGTGCGCAAACCGAAGTCTATCATCTGGACTTAACCAGTATTGCCGACTTTGGTTTGGCCAATCAGTTTAAAATGCGTAGTAATGATATTGTCTATGTCGATGCATCTGGCCTTGCGCGCTGGCAACGTGTGGTGAACCAGATTATTCCATTCTCAAATGCTTTATATAATTTAGACCGTTTGGGGAACTAATGAAAATTAACAATATTCTGGTGGTCTGTATTGGCAATATTTGCCGTAGCCCGATGGCGGAATACTTTTTAAAACAGGAATTTCCGCATTTGCAAATTGAGTCTGCCGGTATTTCCGGACTAGTTGGTCATGCAGCCGATGACAAAGCCAGCCTATGCATGCAGCGTTTAGGGATTGATATGAGCCCGCATGTGGCCCGCAAGCTGAATGCCGAGCTGGTCAAGAAAGCCGACCTGATTTTAGTGATGAGTCAGAATCAGCAAAAACATGTGGAACAGACCTGGCCCTTTGCCAAAGGTAAAACCTTTAGGCTCGGGCACTGGCAAAGTAAAAATGTGGCCGATCCTTACCAGCATGATCAGGCAGTATTTGATGACACCTGCCAGCTGATTCAGGCCTGCATTGCAGACTGGAAAAAATATATTTAACTTTCGAACAAAAGACTATGAGCCAAAATACCAATACAGAAGATACCATTGACCTGAAGGAATTGTTTTTCTCCTTAATTGCCCAGTGGAAACTGATTGCTCTCTGTGTCATTTTAAGTTTGGTCTGTGCCTTACTTTATTTAAGAACCACCCCGGACACCTATCAGGTTGATGCACTGGTTCAGGTCGAAGAAAATAAAGGGGCATCTGCCGCCTTATTGGGCGATTTATCCAATATGATTGAGCAAAAATCGCCAGCTCAAGCAGAAATAGAAATCTTACAATCACGCTTAGTCCTAGGCACTGTAATTGACCGCCTGAATTTAAATATTCGCATTCATGGTACAGAAGACAGTTTCTGGAGCCGCTTACTGAATAAGCACGAGTATGACAGTGAATATTCGGGCAAATCCGTGCTGTTTAAAGACAACCAGAAAAGCTTTGATGTACGCAGTTTTGATATTCCAGATTACTACCGCGATAAAAGTCTGCTGCTTAGTTTTGCAGAAGGTCAATACCGTTTAACTGATTCAGCCACAGAACAGGTGGTCTTTTCTGCCCCACTGAACCAGACCAGCCAGTTACAGTCTGAATATGGCCTATGGAAAGTTGGTATTTATAGTCAGGACAGCTTTGATAGTACTTATCTGATCCAAAAGCAAAGCCTGCCTGCAGCCGTTCGTAGCTTGCTCGCGGACTATTCGGTGGCCGAAAAAGGTAAACTGACCGGTGTGCTGGGCCTCAACTACCAGGGTACTGACAAACAACATATTACCCAGGTGCTCAATGGCATTTTAGCGGCCTATAGTCAACAGAATATTGAACGTCGCTCGGCTGAAACCGCACAAACCTTAAAGTTCCTGGAAGATCAGCTGCCTGAACTCAAACAGCAACTCGATGTCGCTGAACGTGAATTTAACCGTTTCCGCCAGCAGTACAATACGGTCGATGTCACCAAGGAATCAGAGCTGTATCTGACCCAAAGCGTGACCCTGGAAACCCAAAAAGCCGAACTGGAACAAAAAGTGGCTGAAGCCTCAGCTAAATATACGGCTGAACACCCAATTATGCAGCAAATGAATGCGCAATTATCGGCCATTAATAAAAAGATTAATGAGCTAGATGGAACTTTAAGACGCTTACCAGAATTACAACGTCAGTACCTGCAACTGTTCCGCGAAGTGGAAGTGAAACAGCAGCTGTATACCGGCCTGCTTAATTCTTATCAGCAGTTACGTATTGCCAAAGCCGGTGAAATTGGCAATGTGCGTATTGTCGATACCGCAGTGGAACCGATTGAACCAATTAAGCCAAAGAAATTACAGATTCTCATTTTATCAATTTTCCTGGGTGGTTTCCTTGGCACACTGCTGGCCTTATTACGTAATATGCTGCGTAGTGGTGTTAAAGATTCTACCCAAATTGAAAATGAGCTGGACTTGCCGGTGTATGCCACTGTGCCGCGTTCGCCTGTACAGGAAAGCCGGATTAAACTGCTGAAGAAGAAAAAGAATATTCCAATTCTGGCGGTCAAGCATAGTGATGATATTGCCATTGAAAGCCTACGCAGTATGCGTACTGCCATTCATTTTGCCTTAAGCAGCGCCAAGAACAATATTATTATGGTTTCTGGTCCTGCACCGGAAGTCGGTAAATCCTTTATTTCAACCAACCTGGCCACCATTCTGGCGCAAAGCCAGAAACGGGTACTGATTATTGATGCGGACTTGCGCCGCGGTTATTTGCATAAATACTTTAATCAGCAAGCCCAACTTGGTCTGGCAGACTACTTAAATGGTCAAACCGAGTTAAGCCAGGTCATTAAAGCTACGGAAGTATCCGGTCTAGATGTAATTGCCCGTGGCAAGAGTCCGGCCAACCCGTCTGAACTGCTCAGCACCACACAATTTGCGACGATGCTGAGTCAACTGTCAGAACAGTATGATCATATTCTGATTGATACTCCACCAATTCTGGCGGTCACAGACGGGATTATTATTTCCCAGCATGCCGGGGTAAATCTGGTGATTGCACGCTATGCCAAGACACAAATGAAAGAGCTTGAATTGACCATCAACCGTTTTGAACAGGCGGGCGTCAAAGTCAATGGTATTATCCTGAATGATATTCAGCGCTCTAGTGCAGGCTATGGTTATGGCTATAACTATTCCTATGCCTATAAAGCCAATAAGGATAATGACTAATTTTGCAGTGACCGATTGCTTTAAAAATCTCGCTACGGCGGGATTTTTAATCTTCCCGGATTACAACTCTACTCAACAGTTTGCATTGAAAAAATAAACTCGTCCGCCTATGGTGTGGAGAGCAAAAAACTCCTGAGAATCAAAAATGCGTCTATCAAAAATATTGCTTGCGACCCTTGCCCTCAGCTCATCCCTGACCTTTGCCCAAGGGATTGTGCTGAATGACCAGAACCTGCGTACCGACCTGAATTGGCTGAACCAGCAAGGGGTGATTCAGATTAGCACCTCCACCTGGCCCATGAGTGGCGATGAAATTCAGCGTGCCCTGTCTCAGGCGAAAATCAGCACCCCTGTCCAGCAAAAAGTAGTGGATGCAGTCCTCACTCATTTAAATGCCGATAATCAGCTTCTGAAAGCTGCGCTGTTTGCAGAAACTGATCACAAGTATCTGCCTCAAGCCTTTGGCGATCAGGCAAAATCACAATATCAGGCCGGTCTGGAACTGAATGCTGGCGGTAACCAATGGGATGCCCGATTACGGGTCAATGCTGAAAAAGACCCACAGATTGATCATGATCAGGATGTGAATGTTGAAGGCTCTTATATTGCCGGGAAACTCTGGAATCAATGGCTGATTGCCGGCCAGATTCCGACCTATTGGGGACCAGGTCATGAGGGGAGTCTGATTCGTGGCGATGCCAGCCGCCCAGTCTATGGTATTACTGCGCAGCGGGCAGAACAGACTGCTTTTAGCAGCAAATGGCTGTCCTGGATTGGGCCATGGCAATATCAGGCCTTTGCCGGTCAGCTGGACAATTATGATGCAGTCCCGGATGCCAAACTGATTGGGCTGCGTGTTACTGCTCAGCCGCTCCCCTACCTGGAACTGGGGGCTTCACGCGCCATTCAGTGGGGGGGTGAAGGACGTCCGGAAAGCTTGAGCTCACTCTGGGATGCGTTTGTTGGCAACAAAGACAATGGTGGCACGGGTGAACCCGATCCATCGAACCAGATTGCCGGTTTTGATGCCCGTTTAAGCTTACAACCTTTAGTGCAAATGCCGCTGGGTATCTATGCCCAGTATGTCGGTGAAGATGAAGCCGGCGGCCTGCCCGCGAAAAAAATGTATCTGGCCGGGGTGGATTATTCATCTAGCTACCAGAATATGCCCTACCAGCTGTATAGCGAATGGGCCGACACCCGTACCAATGGCAAGGCACAAGGAATCTCCTATAATCACACCAATTATACGGATGGCTTCTATCAGCATGGTTATCCATTGGCCCATGCAATGGGTGGCGATGGCCAGATGATCTCAGTAGGCGGCGATATCCGTTTTGATCCTTTAAACCGTCTGCATGGCCGGGTGCTGTTTGCCAAACTGAATGGGTCGGGTCGGACCACCAATGCGGCTTTCCCTGAGCAAGATGAGCTAAAAGCTTTAGATATCACCTGGACACATTACCTACGTCCGGATATTCCACTTAAACTGAATGGCTGGCTGGGGGATTCAGACCTGCATGGTCAAGATGGTGGTGCCTCAATCGGGATTGAATTCCCGCTGGAAAAAGGACTGTTTAGCTACTAAGGCAGTTAAATGTCGTTTTAAAGACTCAGATCAGCACTATTTCAATACGCTTTCTGAGTCTGCCGATACCTGACCCGTCTAGCACCAGACGGGTTTGTTTATCTTAAAATCGCCGGTAAGGGTCGCTCGCGGCCCGGCAAACTCAGCTCAAGTTTCATTTTTTGCAGCATCTGATAAGGCTGCTGCTGCACAAACATATTCACAAAACTGGTTGGAATCGAACCGGCTGGATCGGCATAGCCATAGGTAGACACCTTAACCCGGTTGGCCCCCAGTTTTTGAAAGGTCCAGTCGCCTTCATAATGAGTTAAACGCACATAGCTCGGGTTTAAGGGATAGCCCTGACTGACCGCCTTGTTCTGAATATGAATCACGCCTTGGGCATCTTTAAACATTCTGCCTTTGACCACCAGATCGCGGTCTTTTAACGGAAAAGGAAAGTCCAGCACCATATACAGCAGGAACTCGCCTTTCTGGTCATCACGCGACAGTACCTTAACGCTGCCCATATACGGCACCCAACTGATAGCATGTTCCACATCCAGAATCAGGCCGGCAGCTTTTTCAATCGAGACCGGAAAAGTGGTTTCTGCCTTGTACAGGAACACCGGGTTTTGCGGATGCTGATAGGTCCAGACCTTAATATTATTTTTATGAATATTGAGTTTGGCATTCTGCAAATTCTGGGCGGGTACACTCGCCGCCATGGCGAGCGCACCGGCCAATACAATCCATTTTTTCATTCCATTGTTCATCTTATTTTAGTTTTAGTGTTGTTATAACGGATTTTACAGCGGTTTTAAACTTGAATATCGTTAAAACCCAAGACATCTTTCATGTCATATTTACGCGCATCACGACCGACCACCCAGGCAGCAGCACGCACGGCACCAGCAGCAAAGTTCATTCGGTTGGTGGCTTTGTGGGTAATTTCGACGCGCTCGCCTTCACCAATAAACATGGCGGTGTGTTCACCGACAATATCGCCGCCACGAATGGTCTGGAAGCCAATGCTTTGACGCTCACGCGGACCAGTATGTCCTTCACGATGATAGACCGCATCTTTTTTCAGGTCACGGCCCAGGGTTTCTGCAATCGCTTCACCCATCATGAGTGCAGTACCAGATGGTGCATCAACTTTATGACGATGGTGTGCTTCAATCACTTCAATATCTACCGTATCGCCAAACACTTTAGAAGCAAGTTCTAAAAGCTTAATTGAAACATTGACGCCGACAGAATAATTCGCCGCATACACCACCGGAGTTTGTGTTGCCGATTCATCCAGATAGGCTTTTTGTTCATCATTCATGCCGGTGGTGCCAATCACAATCGCCACGCCTGCTTCACGACAGATTTTCAGATGGTTCACCGTGGCTGCCGGTGCAGTAAAGTCGATGACCACGTCACACTGCTTCACCACCTCTTCCAGACTGCCAACCACCTTCACACCCAGGCTGCCAATGCCCGCAAGCTCGCCTGCATCTGCACCGATTAAGCTACTTTCCGGACGTTCCACCGCAGCTGCAAGTTGATAACCGGCCTGCTCAACGGCTTGAATAAGGATGCGTCCCATACGGCCACCGGCACCTAGTACACCAATGCGTGGAGTTGCTGACATAACATATTCCTGATGTTGATTCGAAATTGTCCTTACTATATCAAAACTCCCTGCCCAGACTAAGCCGGCAGTCTAAAAAAGCCAAAAAAAACTAAGATGACTCAACCGTAACCCGAACACCCAGTAATTTAAAAATAGAAATTGAAAAGAAAGTTCTGATTTCTGGCGTTTTTTCACAAAAGTGCAAAATTGCTGCAGCAGACTAGCCGTCACGAATGAATAGAATAGAGATTATAAGGAGATCAAGCATGCATTCGAAACAACTGGGGATGGCAGTGTGTATGGGGCTACTGATGAGCTCGGCTTGGGCAGAACCACCATTACAACCGGGTGATACCTTAGAAAGCCTGTCTCAGGTCCGCATTACCACCACTTTACAGCCAACAGTATCGGCAGAAGAAGCAGCACAAGTGGCGTTAATTGATGCAATTGAAGAACAGCAAAGCGAGCAGACCACCGAAATGGCTGTATCTCAGGACGATGCGCTGGTGGCAGAAATTGACCCGGTGGAAGGGGTTTAATTTTTATTCGCCATAAAAAAGGGAGATGATGTTCATCTCCCTTTGTGTTTGAGCACGCTGTTTCAACTGGCTTAGTTAAACTGAATTAGTCAAACAGACGGTCAAAGAATGATTTTTTCTTTGGTGACGAATTGTTGTTATCGCCATCCAGTGTCGCTTGCAATTCTTTCAGTAATTCACGCTGACGCGAAGTCAGGTTCACTGGCGTTTCCACCACAATACGACACAGCAGATCACCGACCATACTGGTACGTACCGGTTTCACGCCTTTACCGCGCAGGCGGAACAGTTTACCGGTTTGGGTACCTTCCGGAATTTTCAGACTCACCCGGCCATCCAGCGTCGGAATTTCAATTTCTTTACCCAGTGCAGCATCGGCAATCGAAACCGGCACATCCATATACAGATCGGCACCATCACGCTGGAAGATTTCATGCTCGCGCACCACCACTTCTACGTACAGGTCGCCGGCCTGGCCATCACGAATCGCTTCACCTTTACCGGTTAAACGTACCCGGTCGCCATTGTCGACACCGGCTGGAATGGTAACTTCCAAGGTTTGCTGACGGTCAGATACCCCTGAACCATGACATTTATTACATGGGTTCTTGATGATTTTGCCCTGGCCACGACAGGTGCTACAGGTCTGCTGCACCGAGAAGAAACCTTGCTGCATACGTACCTGACCGGCACCATGACAGGTTTTACAGGTTTCGACATCATTCGGATTCTGCGAGCCTTTACCATCACAGGCATCACACGGTGCAGGTGCGGTAAAGCTGATGTTTTTTTTCACCCCTTTAACCGCTTCTTCCAAGGTCAGTTCCATCACATAGCGCAGGTCCGAACCACGGCGCGCACGTTGCTGACGGCCACCGCCCCCAAAGGCACCCCCAAAAATATCGCCGAACTGGCTAAAGATATCTTCAGCACTAAAGCCGCCGCCGAAGCCACCACCGCCCATGCCACCTTCAAAGGCCTGATGGCCCATACGGTCGTACATGCTGCGTTTTTCGCTGTCCGACAGTACTTCATAAGCTTCTGAAGCTTCTTTAAATTTTTCTTCAGCTTCCGGGTTATCTGGGTTACGGTCCGGATGATATTTCATCGCCAACTTACGGTAGGCTTTTTTAATTTCATCATCACTAGCGGTTTTAGCAACACCCAAAACCTCATAATAATCACGTTTAGCCATGTCTGGCGATGCTCCTCACGGAATTTTATTTAAGACTCAACTGAGGTCTGAAATTGGGGTTTATCCTAGATTTACAAGGGCAGGCAGCGAAAAAAATTTAGGCTGCTTAAAATACCGCCTTGTTTTTCATGAATTTACTTAAGCCTTTGATCCAGGCATTGAGTAAATATAAGAAGGCAATGGCGCTAAACACCACACCGGCAATGGTGGTCGCAGTGACCCAGGTGGCGTCATTCCAGGCATAGAAAAATAGAGGAATAAACCACAGGGCAGCAAATACCGCCAAAATGGAATAAATCATGACATTGCGCATGACCCAGAGTGCCTGGGCCTGTAACCAGACTTCGGTCTGATCGACCATCACCACTTTACGGGCCAGCCAGTAGGCAAAAATGGCGCTAATTAAGGTAAACAGGGTGAAAAACATGAAGACGTAAGAAAGAGCAATCGAACGACGTAACTTGGCTAAGCTATCTTGCTGCATGTGTGCTTCAACCCCATTTACTGCATGTTTGGTTTTATAATATGCAGTAAATTTACCTATTGAAAATTGTAAAAATGAAGGTGCTACTATATTGAAATTTTCAAGCTTTCGCACCTTATATTGACACAAAATCAGGCCATATTCTGATTTTTTTTCACTTTAAACCACTGCGCATACAGGGCCGGCAAAAAGAATAAAGTGAGCAGGGTCGCAATAATCAATCCGCCCATGATCGCCACCGCCATCGGGCCAAAGAAAATACTGCGCGACAGCGGAATCATGGCCAGCACGGCGGCCAGTGCCGTCAGCACAATTGGACGGCAGCGGCGCACCGTGGCATTGATAATTGCATCCCATGGCGCTTCACCGGCCTGAATATCCTGCTCGATCTGGTCAATCAGAATCAGCGAGTTACGCATGATCATCCCGGACAGTGCGATGGTGCCGAGCATGGCCACAAAACCAAAAGGTTTATTGAACAGTAGCAGAAACAGCACCACCCCAATAATGCCAAGCGGCGCGGTTAAAAACACGATACAGGCCCGTGACATGCTTTTTAGCTGCAGCATTAACAGGGTAAACACCACCGCCAAAAACAGCGGCATACCGGCATTGACCGAGCTTTGTCCACGCGCCGATTCTTCTACCGTCCCGCCGACTTCTAACAGATAGCCATTTGGCAACTGGCTGCGAATCTGCTGTAAGGGTTCGCTTAACTCCCCCACCACCGTGGCCGGTTGTAAACCACTGCTGATGTCAGCCCGTACGGTAATGGTCGGTAAACGGTTACGGTGCCAGATCAGGCCTTCTTCAAAACGGTATTCAATCTGGGCAATCTGGGCCAGCGGTACACTGCTGCCCTGTGCGGTTGGCACTGCCAGGCTGCTGAGTGAACCGACATCGACCCGCTCGGCTGCATCACCGCGCAGGCGGATTTCAATCAGCTCACGTTTTTCTCGGTACTGGTCAATTGTGCTGCCGAGAATGGAACTGTTGAGGAAATTAGCCAGATCAACACTGCTGACGCCCATTTGTCGTGCCCGGTCCTGATCAATCTGCAAATGAATCACCTTGCTTGGCTCACCCCAATCCAGATGCACATTGGTGGTGTTCGGATTGTCATCCACCTGAGCTGCGATCTGCTGTGCCCATTGCCGCACCTGAGCCAGATCTTCACCGGAAACCCTGAACTGGAGTGGATAGCCAACCGGCGGACCATTTTCCAGCAGCGATACGCGGGTACGCGCTTCCGGTAATAATTTACGAATCTGCTCATCCAGCGAACGGCGAATTTCATCCCGGTCTTCTAGCGATGAGGCCAGCACCACAAACTGGGCAAAACTGGTTTGCGGTAACTGCTGATCCAGCGGTAAATAAAAACGCGGCGAGCCGGTGCCCACATAGGCCACATAGTTATCAATCCCCTCCTGCTTGGCCAGGAACTGCTCGACCTTTTGTACTGCGGCTTCGGTGGCTGTTAACGAAGCGCCTTCTTCGAGTTTCAGATCGACCAGAATTTCGGCCCGGTTCGATGGCGGGAAAAACTGCTGCGGCACCAGCTTGAACATCAAAATCGACAGCACAAAAATGCCTACCGTAGCGGCAATCACGGTTTTGCGATAGGTCACACAAGTATCGACCCAGCGGCGAAAGCCCTGATAAAAACGGGTCTGATATGGATCATGCTGCTCACCGACATGATGCACCACAGGCGCTGGAGCGGGCTGCTTGCGTAAGCGTGCCCAAAGGCGCTGATACCAGCTGGCCTGTTGTGGCTGCTGATTAAAATCGGGCAGCAGTTTATCACCCAGATACGGCACAAACAGCACCGCGGCAAACCAGGACACCACCAAGGCAATGGTCACCACCTGGAAGATGGAACGGGTATATTCGCCGGTACTGGACGCGGCCGTGGCAATCGGTAAAAAGCCGGCCGCGGTAATCAGGGTGCCGGTCAGCATTGGAAAAGCGGTGGTTTTCCAGGTAAAGCCGGCCGCCTGAAGCCGGCTATAGCCCTGCTCCATTTTAATGGCCATCATCTCTACCGCAATAATGGCATCATCCACCAGCAGGCCCAGCGCCAGAATCAGGGCACCGAGGGAAATCTTGTGCAAGCCGACATCAAACAGGTTCATGCCGGCAAAGGTCATTGCCAGCACCAGCGGAATCGAAAAAGCCACCACCAGACCGGTACGAAACCCGAGCGAGAAAAAGCTGACCAGCAGCACAATAATCACCGCCTCGGCCAGTACCTTCATAAATTCATTGACACTGTGCTTGACCGCCACCGGCTGATCCGAAACTTTTTGCAGCTGCATACCCAGCGGTAAGGTCTGCTGTAGCCGCTGGAATTCAGTGGCCAGATTCTCCCCCAGCGCCAGAATGTCACCGCCTTTACGCATGGACACGGCAATGCCAATCCCGTTTTCGCCCATAAAACGCATCCGTGGCTGGGCCGGATCGCTAAAACCACGGTAAATCTCCGCGACATCACCCAGCTGAATGGTGGTGCCATTGACCAGTAGCGGCATCTGCTGCAAGGCTTCAACACTGTTCAGCTGGCCGCTAACCCGGACCTGAATCCGGTCGGTTTCGGTTTCAAAAAAGCCGGCACTGGCCATGCTGTTCTGCTGCTGCAACGCCTGCTGGATGGCGGTAACCGGGATACCGAGCTGGGCCGCTTTGGTATTAGACAGTTCAATCCAGATTTTCTGGTCTTGCAGGCCAATCAGTTCGACCTTGCTGACATCCTTGACCCGCTGCAATTGCAGCTGCAGGCGGTCGGCATATTCTTTTAAGGTGGCATAGTCAAAATCTTCGCCGGTCAGCACATAAATATTGCCGAAGGTATCGCCAAATTCATCGTTAAAAAACGGCCCCTGCACGCCTTGGGGCAATTCATGCCGGATATCATTGATTTTCTTGCGTACCGTATACCAGATATCCGGAATTTGCCCGGAACGCAGCGAATCTTTGGCAATAAAGGTCACCATTGATTCCCCCGGACGCGAATAGGCCAGAATCCGCTCGTACTGCCCGGTGGTCATCAGCTCTTTTTCAATCCGGTCGGTGACCTGCAAGGAGACTTCCTTGGCGGTGGCACCCGGCCAATAGGTCTGCACCACCATTACCTTAAAGGTAAACGGCGGGTCTTCACTCTGCGACAATTTGGAATAGGAATACATGCCGATAATGCCGAGCAGCAGCATGAAATACAGAATCAGGCCCTTGTTTTTTAAGGCCCATTCC
The DNA here is from genome assembly GCF_013420645.1 of Acinetobacter sp. C15. NCBI lineage: Bacteria > Pseudomonadati > Pseudomonadota > Gammaproteobacteria > Moraxellales > Moraxellaceae > Acinetobacter > Acinetobacter sp. C15. The sequence goes on along the minus strand of NZ_VOXR01000013.1, from coordinate 18,063 downwards.
GACAAGTTAAAGTTTAGCGGTGCGCTCATGCTTAACCCCCTGCCTGAATCTTGACGGCACGGTTTTCCCGGTCAATCGGATGAATTTTTTGCTGGTCGCGTAGCAGATGCACCCCACCCACCACCACATAGTCCGTTGGCTTTAGACCACTCAGCACCGGTACGCTGTCACGGCCATAGGCGCCCAGCTGCACATCTACTTTACGTAGCTGATGATTGGCGCCTACCACCAGGACATAGGCCTGCTGGCCATTGGCCGAGATGCTGGACAGTGGCACGGTCAACTGCTGCTGTGCATTGCCATTTAAAAACACCCGCGCACTTTGTCCCAGCTGGATGGCCGGATTGGCAGCACGTAGCGCCACCTTGACACTAAAAGTACGTGACTGATCGGCCGCCGGTGAAATCTCCCGCACATAGGCTTCAAAGCGCTGATCCGGCTGTGACCATAAGGTGACTGTGGCCGGCTGACCGACTTTAATCTGGCTCATGGCCTGCTCCGGCACGCCAATCACCACTTCACGTTCACCGGAAATTGCCAGCTGATACGCCGCCTGACCGGCTGCCACCACCTGCCCCACTTCAATATTGCGTGCGGTAATCACCCCGTTTTTATTGGCCACCAGCTGGTTATATACGGTCTGGTTCTGCGCCACCGCATAATTGGACTGCGCCTGTTTCAGTGCTGCCACCGCAGATTTGTACTGATTGTCGATGGCATCGTATTGCGAGCGACTAACCGCATTCACTGGCAACAGCTGCTGAAAACGTTGTAATTCATCTTGAGCAATTTTGGCGGCCGACTGGGCACTGTCGAGCTGGGCGCGCGCTGCATTCAGCTGTAACTGGGCATCTTTAACATCTAAACGTGCCAGCACCTGCCCGACCTTGACCTGATCGCCAACATCGACATAGCGTTCCACCACCTGACCGCCCACCCGAAAGGCCAACGCGGTCTGCTGACGCGCCTGCACCTCACCGGCATAGCTTTTTTGTGCCTGATGACTGGAGGTGGGCTGGGCCACCATCACATAGGGAATATTCTGTTCAGTGCTGGCGCTGTCCTTGCTGCAACCGACCAGGGTGCTACACACCAGGATCAGGCTGAGAACTACCGTGTTAATCGTGCTCATGCGGTTGACTCTTATTTGTCAGATGTTTTTCAGGCAAAATAGCAATATATTAAAAATGATCAATTTTTAATTAATATACCGATGAGTACATTAATTGCAAGAAACAGCAAAATACAATGACTGTTTTTATTTTATTTAGGATATTTTCAGCAAATGAACGTCGGACGTCCCAAAGATCTCGAAAAACGCCAGCGCATTCTGGAATCGGCTAAATCCTTGTTTTTAAAGCAGGGCTATCATGGTTCGAGCATGAATGAAATTGCCCGCGATGCCGGCGTGACCAAACTGACGGTCTATAATCATTTTCAGGACAAGGCCACCTTGTTTACCTGTGCCATTGAAGATACCTGTGAAGCCCTGATTATGGCGCGTCCGCCGCAGCTCAGTGCCGACAGCAATTTCCAGCAGGCGCTGGCGCAGCTGTGTGCGCTGTCCCTGGAAATTGTCTATTTACCGGAAGCCATCAAGCTGGAATATCTGCTGCTCGATTTGGCCTCACAGCAAAGTCCGCTGTTACAGCAGTTTTATCAGGCCTCGCATCAAAAGCTGAACCAAGTCTGGCAGCACTTTTTCCAGCAGGCCATTGATTTAGGTTTTATCCAGCAGATGCCGCTAGAACAGTTAATCCAGTTGATGTTGTCGTTGTTGCTCGGTCAGCGCCATCATGAAATTCTGCTCAGCATCCGCCCGATTCCGGCCGCCGAGGAACAGCAGCAGCTAATCCAATCTAGTATCCAGCTGTTCCTGCAAGCCATCTCCGAGTAGCCGGCTGCCTAAAGCTTGAACAAAACTGGCTTTTTTGCAGCGCTTCTGGATAAAAATTATCCGACTTTCGCCTGGTGCTGGCTTGGATTATCATGAATTCCGGGTATAGTCAAAACAGGAACTCTGGAGAGGGAAAAAAATGATTCAACAAATTGCTGCTCCATTACGCGAAGATGTGCGTCTGCTGGGAAATTTACTGGGCGATACTCTGAAACAGCACGCCGGACAAGATTTGTTTAATCAGGTCGAACAGATTCGTGCGCTGGCCAAAGGCGCCCGTGATGGCCAGATTGAAGCAGAAAAACAACTCGAACAACTGCTGTCCAGTCTGGAAGATGAAGAAATTCTGCCGCTGACCCGTGCCTTTACCCACTTTTTAAATTTTGCCAATATTGCCGAGCAGTATCATGTGGTGCGTAGCCGCCGCCAGAGCGAATTTGATGACAGCGCGCCCTCCCCGAATCCACTCGACCATCTGTTTCAGAAGTTCCAGCAGCACGATATTTCTGCCGAGACCTTGTTCCAGCAAATTTGTGAACTGAATATTGAACTGGTCTTAACCGCGCATCCGACCGAAGTCAGCCGCCGCACCCTCATTCAGAAATATGATGGCATCAATGCCTGCCTGTCGGCTTTTGACCAGCAGAAACTGACGCCGCGTGAACGTCAAGCCGTACTGGAAGAGCTGAAACAGCTGATCAGCTCGGCCTGGCAGACCGATGAAATCCGTCAGCATCGCCCGACACCGATTGATGAAGCCAAATGGGGCTTTACCACCATTGAACAGACGCTGTGGAATGCAGTGCCTAAATTTATCCGGGAACTGGACAGTATGGTGCAGGCCCAGTGTGGCCAGCAGCTCCCGCTGGAAATTGCCCCGCTGCGCTTTGCCTCCTGGATGGGCGGTGACCGCGATGGTAACCCGAATGTGACCCATCAGGTGACCCAGGAAGTGCTGTGGCTCTCGCGCTGGAAAGCCGCCGATTTGTACCTGCGCGATATTGAAGATTTGCGCTGGGAACTGTCGATCCAGCAATGTAGTCCGGAGCTGCTGGCCGCCATTGGTACGCCGCATCCTGAACCGTATCGTGAATATTTACGCGAAACCCGCCAGCGTTTAACCGCTACCCGTGACTGGCTGGCGCAAAAGCTGCAAGGACTGGACGCCGATGACAGCCAGGTGATTAAAAGTAAACAGGAACTGCTGACCCCGTTATTGCTATGTCACCGCTCGTTAATGGCCTGCAACATGCCGGAAATTGCCAATGGCAAGCTGCTGGATTTCATCCGCCGGGTCAACTGTTTCGGGATTGAACTGCTCAAACTGGATATCCGTCAGGAATCTGGCCGGCATCGTCAGGCTATTTCAGCAATTACCGAATATCTCGGGCTGGGCAATTTTGAAACCTGGACCGAACAGGCGCGGCAGAATTTCCTGCTGCAGGAACTGCAAAGCAAACGTCCGCTATTACCCAAATACCTACAGGAACCAAAACAGAGCCTGATTGAACATCCGGATGTGCAGGAAGTGTTTGCCACCATGCGGACTCTGGCCGAACAGCCATCGGAATCGCTCGGTGCCTATATTATTTCCATGGCCGAATATCCAAGTGATGTGCTGGCGGTGTTATTGCTGCAAAAAGAAGCCGGTATTCAAACGCCGCTACGCGTGGTGCCGCTGTTTGAAACCCTGAAAGATCTGGACGGCGCAGCCGACACCATGCACACCCTGTTTGGCATGCACTGGTACAAACAGCATATTCAGGGCAAACATGAGGTGATGATTGGCTATTCCGACTCGGCCAAAGATGCTGGCTTTATGTCGGCCAACTGGGCCCAGTATCGTGCCCAGGAAGAACTGACCGCTGTGGCACAGCAGCACGGGGTTCAGCTGACCCTGTTCCACGGCCGTGGCGGTTCTATCAGCCGTGGCGGGGCACCGACCCAGCAGGCCCTGTTCTCGCAACCACCAGGTTCCATTTCCGGCGCGATTCGCGTCACCGAACAGGGCGAAATGATCCGCTTCAAGTTTGGTCTGGAAGAAATTGCCTTACAGAATCTGGAAATCTATACCGCTGCGACACTGGAGGCGACCTTGCTGCCACCGCCGGTTCCTAAACAGGAATGGCGCCAGTTAATGCACAGCATGACTGACCTGTCGGTGCAGGTCTATCGCCAGACCGTGCGGGAAAATCCGCATTTTGTGAAATATCTGCGTACCGTGACCCCGGAACTGGAGCTGCAAATGCTGCCGCTTGGTTCACGTCCGGCCAAGCGTAAAGTCAGCGGCGGCATTGAATCGCTACGTGCCATTCCCTGGGTGTTTGCCTGGACCCAGATCCGTCTGATGCTACCGGCCTGGCTGGGTACTGGTGCTGCTATTAACCAGGTCATTGCCCAGGACCAGCAGGCACTGCTGGAAGAAATGCTGCGCGAATGGCCCTATTTCCAGACCCTGGTGGATATGCTGGAGATGGTTCTGTCCAAGGCCGATGGGCATATTGCACTCTACTATGAGGCACATCTGACCGAAGATGAAGAACTGAAAGCCCTAGGGGCCGAGCTGCGTCAACGCCTGAAAGATGCAGTCCAGACCTTGCTGACACTGAAAGGTGAGTCACAGCTCCTCAGCAGCAATGATGTGCTGGATCAGTCGATGAAAGTACGTAAACCGTATTTACTGCCACTGCATCTGCTGCAGGCTGAACTGATGAAACGTCGTCGCCAGTATCTCAACAGCCAGCAGGCCGAGCATAGTCCGGTAGATCATGCCTTAATGGTCACCATTGCCGGTATTGCTGCCGGATTACGCAACACCGGCTAAGTCAAATTGGCAAAAACATACAGCACATGTTCTGCATGTGCTGTATTTTTAAGCAGTCATAAAGCTGTCATTTCTTTTTTTATGAATAAAATAATTATTATTTATACATTCCCTCCAGCCAAAGTCGATGAATTAATCTACTGATTTCATACTGTTTTTATATTGAAAAATTTTTACCCTGCGGTAAAAAATAAAGCAAAGTCATAGAATTAATTTGAACAAAAATTTTGTATCTCCGATTAAATCTTTTAAAAAACAGGAGTATGATTGGCACAATTTGTCTTTAGAGTGCTCAAAATATGTCCAATTGGTTTCCCAAATGGCGCCCGTATCAAGGCAGTATCGATGCACGTCCTGTAGGTACCAATGAGTATCTTCCACCTGCTCAAACTGTGGTTCTGGGGGTTCAGCACGCGTTTGCCATGTTTGGTGCGACGGTACTTGCGCCTTTCCTGATGGGCTTTGACCCGAACCTGGCCATTCTGATGTCCGGGATCTGTACCATCCTGTTCTTTATTATGACCGGTGGTCGCGTTCCAAGTTATTTAGGTTCCAGCTTTGCCTTTATTGGGGTGGTGATTGCTGCGACCGGTTATGCTGCATCCGGCACGGGTGGACCCAACCCGAATATTGCGGTGGCAGCCGGCGGGATTATTGCCTGCGGTATTTTATATGCCCTGCTCGGCTTTCTGGTCATGGCCACCGGGACGCGCTGGATTGAAAAATTAATGCCGCCTGTGGTCACTGGTGCAGTGGTGATGATCATTGGTCTGAACCTGGCGCCGGTCACGGTCAAAGGCGTGGCCGGTAATCCATTTAATATGTGGATGGCGCTGGTGACTGTCCTATGTATGGGTTCGATTGCGGTATTTACCAAAGGACTGTTACAGCGCCTGTTGCTCCTGGTTGGTCTGCTGCTGGCCTATCTGGTTTACTTTATTGTCAGTAATGTCATGGGTTATGGCACACCAATTAACTTTGCCCCAATCCAGCAGGCGGCATGGTTTGGCCTGCCAACCTTCCATGGTCCGGAATTTGAAGTTAATGCCATGCTGATCATTGCCCCGGTGGCGCTGATTCTGGTGGCAGAAAACCTGGGCCATATTAAAGCCGTGAGTGCCATGACCGGTGAAAACCTGGACCCGCACATTGGTAAAGCCTTTGTTGCCGATGGTGTAGCCACCACTTTAGCCGGTGGTGTCGGTGCGCCAGGCATGACCACCTATGGTGAAAATATTGGCGTGATGGCAGTGACGCGTGTCTACTCGACCATTATTTTTGCGGTTGCCGGTGTGTTTGCCATTTTCCTCGGTTTATCGCCTAAGTTTGGTGCCATTATTCATACCATTCCAAGCGCGATTTTAACCGGTGCCTCAATTGTGGTGTTTGGTCTGATTACCATTGCTGGAGCGAAAATCTGGATTGAAAACAAAGTCGACTTCTCGAAAAACAAAAACCTGATGGTGGCGGCAGTGACCATTATTTTAGGTACCGGTGACTTTGCCCTGCAATTCGGCAGCTTTAACCTGGGTGGTATTGGGACAGCGACCTTTGCTGCGCTGTTACTGAACCTGTTCTTTAGCCTGGGCGAAAAATCAGAAAAAGTATAACTGCCCTGACTAATATACAAAAAAACCGAAGCCGGTATGATCAGTACCGGCTTCGGTTTTTTATCTGAAACCTAAACGCTAGCAGTCAGGTTTCAAGGCAAAATTAAATTATTTTTGCTTTTTCAGGGCTTTTTGCAGCTGTTTCAATTTGCCCTGATGTTTTGAAATCTTTTTCAAACGTGCTTTGATTTTTTGCTTTAACGATTTAACTTGCTTCGCCATGGTATTACTCCCTAGTAAGGCTATTCGCGCTTGTGCTGTTTCACAAAGCTACGAATAAATTTTCTTAATTCACGAGCAGCACTAGTATCCAGTTCTTCACACAGATGAATAAATTCATCGCGTTCAGCACTATTAATACGAATTAAAAGTTGTCCATCTTTTTTGCCTGTCTTTATTTTTTTGATTTGCTCGCTCATTGCTTCACTCCAAAATAAAGACGCTTTAACAAAAAGATGTATATACAATATATATACATTTTCAATTAAGTCAAATCTATCGTGTTAAAATATGTAATAAAATCAATATATTTAGTTTACCAAGAAACTATAGACGCGCGCAAAGCCTGCCGGGCTCTAGCTTTGCGCAAAATACCGCCATCGGTTTATTTTTAAATTAAAGTTAGATGATTCGCTTGTTTTTCAACCAACCTTGATCTTGAAGCGAAATAACCTCCCAGATTCATCTCACCTGCCGAGTGCTGATGTCTACGGTTCTGGCTAAAGATTAAAGACGAACAAAAATAATCCGCGCCGCCGGAATCAGGAAGATTATCCCGGCCTGCTGTGATGAAAACAGAGTGCCAGCGCGTTTTTAATTGTTATCGGTTTTAAGGTCTAAACTGTTTCAGTTCACGCTGAATAAAGTGCTGGAACATGGTCTGGTACAGCTGTTCAATTAGCTGAGCATCGAGCCCCAAGCTGGTGGCCTGGCTACGCAAACGCTCCAGAATCTGGGCCTGGCGTTCCGGGCTCTGCATATCGGTTTCTGATTTTTTAAAACGGGTGGTCTGATCAACATAATATTGACGCGCTGCAATCAGCTCCACCAAAGCACTATCAATCACATCAATCTGTGCGCGAGCCTGTTCCAGCGACTCAACTTTCTCTTTTTTCATGTTGTAAGATGTCATTTTCAGCTTCGTTTTCACTTTTGTACTTTTCTTCTAACACATTACTGAAAATACTTTCAATCATCCAGACGCGATAAAGGCTATTAAACACATAACTTTGCCCGTCAATCCGCAGCTCCAGCACCGGTAAATTCGGCTGGGACTTCATTTCACAGAGCATGTCATTGTCTTTTAGATACTGTTCAATATCGGCGCTGCTCAGTTCAACAATGTTCAGCTCACGGCGTAACTGCTCGAAATGGGCTTTAAAAGACAGGTCTTTTCCCTGGGTCCACACCGCCTGCAAAATTCGGTGAATGGCCTGCATACGCTGTTCTTCCGGCACGCTATAAAACAGTCGCGCCATCTGATAGGTGGCATCCTGGGTCGGCCGGCAAAACGGGGTAAACGCTACTTCGGTGCGTTTGGATAAACGGGTGGCCAGACTCCAGTCAAACAGGTCACGGCCCTGATAACTGAGCGGATAGACATTCAAATGAATATTATAATAATTGGCCAGCTCTTCCTGAATATAGGCCAGCAGCAGCCAGGAAATCGGATCTTCCAGCGCAATATATAAATCCAGCTCCGGGTCCATACGCTGAATTTCATTTAAGGCTTCGGCATCATTAATTAAATGCTCACGCCATTCAATATGATTAATCAGGAAAATCGGATTACCGGTCAGCAGCTTCTGCTGTTTTAGGCGCCGGGTCAGGCGCAACAAATCATCTACCGCATGATACTGGCGGCCACCAAACTCGAAATAGCTGGCAAGGATGGCATCCTGATTAAAAATCCGTTCCGGAAAATGCTGTTCCTGATGATGGCGACTGGCCATGGCATACAGGGTGCGCAATTTGCCATACTGTTTTTGCCAGAGCATATGGAATACATCTTCCAGCAAATACAGAAAATCCTGACCACGCAAAGGCGTATGCCGCAAGATGGTTTCAGCTTGCGCCAAGGCTTCCGGGGTCGGCTGTTCCGGGGTGTCATGAAAACTGAAACGATGCTGCTTGGACAGGATCTGTGCATCATTCAGGCAATAGTTCTGCCATTCCAGCGCCGACATCTGGTTCGGCGGCTCTGCACTGCCACTGGAAATAATTACCTTTAACGGCTTTAAGGCATCGGAGAGAATTTCTTCAAGCTGTGGCAGTTCCTGCACTGCCAGATAGCTATACACATCATCTAAACGCAGATGAATACTGAGGCCCTGCTCAATCGGTAACACCGCTTGACGAGACGGTTTTTGATAAAACCAACTCGATCGGATTGGATCAAACCAACGGCGTAACAGTGACATGAGCTGAGCCTCTAAAGGATTAAACGGCGGAATAAAAGATACTACACCGGTTTATAACAATTTGATCTTAAATGATCAATTACACATCCAAATTTAAATCGGTCACGGCGCCGGTCTCTGCCCCTGAGGTCAGTCGGGCAAATTTGGCCAGTGCACCATGCGTATAATTTGGTTTTGGCTTGACCCAGGCCGCCTGACGCGCGGCAATGTCCTGTTCAGACACATGCCAGGTCATTTCACGGGTTTCGGCATTGATGGAGATTTTATCGCCATTTTTCACCAAACCAATTGGCCCACCTTCATAGGCTTCCGGGGTCACATGGCCAATCACAAAGCCATGACTGCCGCCAGAGAAACGGCCATCGGTAATCAGGGCCACAGCATCGCCCAGGCCTTTACCAATAATCGCTGAGGTCGGTTTTAGCATTTCAGGCATGCCCGGTCCGCCTTTTGGTCCAACACCGCGAATTACCACCACTTCGCCCGGCTGCACCTGACCGTCAAGAATACCGCGCATGGCACCAATTTCACCTTCAAACACCCGTGCCGGGCCTTCAAAATACAGCCCTTCTTTACCGGTAATTTTTGCCACCGCACCGGTTGGCGACAGGTTGCCTTTTAAAATCACCAGATGCGAATCTTTTTTCACCGGTGCATCAAATGGCAGGATAATCTGCTGGCCTTCCGGATAGTCTTCAACATCCGCCAGGTTTTCGGCCAGTGTTTTACCGGTCACGGTCAGGCAGGAACCATCGAGCATGCCGGCATCCAGCATCCGTTTCATCAGCGGCTGAATCCCGCCAATCGCAATCAGTTCAGACATCAGGTATTGACCGGATGGACGTACATCGGCCACCACCGGAATATCCTGACCAATGCGGACAAAATCATCCAGGCTCAGCTCGACCCCGGCCGTATGCGCCATCGCCAGTAAATGCAGCACGCCATTGGTGGAACCACCCAGGGCAATCAGCACTTTAATGGCATTTTCAAACGCGGCTTTGGTCATAATGTCGCGCGGTTTAATGTCCAGACGCAGCAGGTTCATTACCGCTTCACCAGCACGCTGACAGTCAATTTTCTTGTCTTCAGACACCGCTTCCTGCGCCGATGAACCCGGTAAACTCATGCCCAAGGCTTCAATCGCCGAGGCCATCGAGTTGGCGGTGTACATGCCGCCACAGGAACCCGGTCCCGGCAAGGCCACTTCTTCAATCTGTTTGACCTGAATTTCATTAATTTCGCCCTTGGCATGCTGCCCGACCGCCTCAAATACCGAAATCATGTCGGTATGGCCGGCGCCCGGCTTGATAGTGCCACCATAAACAAACAGCCCCGGACGGTTGAGGCGCGCCAGCCCCATAATACAGCCCGGCATATTTTTATCGCAGCCGCCAATGGCAATCACCCCATCATAGGCCTGACAGCCGACCACGGCTTCAATCGAATCGGCAATAATTTCGCGGGTCAGCAGCGAATATTTCATGCCCTCGGTGCCGTTTGAAATCCCGTCAGAAATGGTGATGGTATTAAAAATAATCCCCTTACCGCCAGCAGCATTGACCCCGGCTTCGGCTTCACGCGCCAGCCCATCAATATGCATATTACACGGCGTGACATTGGCCCAGGTTGAGGCAATCCCGATAAAAGGACGCGTAAAATCCTCATCCTGAAAGCCGGTGGCGCGCATCATGGAACGTGCCGGTGCATTTTCAATGCCTTCATAAACAGGCGCGGAATGTTCTCGGATATTGTCTTTACTCATTTTATTCGTCCTGAGTGTAATTTTTGAGAAGCCTAAATATTGGCTAGGTTTTATCCGATTGTATAGAAAGCAATCTCGACATAAAAGTAAGACTCTGTGTATCTGACTCAGTTATTTTTTATTTTCTTAGATGAGTATTTGAAGTACGAAGTTGCCATACATAATAAAAGACCCGGTCTTTTCAAGCCGGGCCTTTTACTGAGACTGTAAATCAGTCATGGGATGATTTCTGATTAGATTCATCTTTACACTATTTAAAATCAATTACTTATAAATTTTTAGTGTAGGCGTACTTAATTCACCTGATGCAGACCAAGTTCTTCATTGGAAGCCAACACCACAGATGCCAGAATCGGAGCCGCCAAAATCACAGGAACAGCTAAGATCCAAAAGACGACGGTATAATGTGGATCAAAGAAAAATTGAATGCTCAGTGCAGCTAAAATCATAATGAGCGCTAAAATTGCCACAAAGCGGCTAATAAATTTCATGGACATGCGTGTAATCACTTTTGCATTGATACTGTCGCTTTAGTATACACATACTTTTTTTAAGACTTTATCGGTTTTAAGTATCTAAAGCCCTCTCTCCATTGATTTTATTGAAAGTTTAGGTGTTTTACTTAAGTTTAAATCGCTAAGGAATAAAAAAGCACTCCCATCTGGAGTGCTTTTTCGCGCTATAAAAATTTACAGCTTAGATTTCACGTACCGCACCTTTTGCAGCACTTGTAGTGTGCATCGCATAAGCTTTCAATGCTTTAGAAATCTTACGTGGACGTTCTTCCACTGGGTGCCAGCCTTTTTCATCCTGTGCTGTACGACGAGCGGCCATGGTCGCATCATCTACTGCCAGGTGAATGGTACGGTTTGGAATATCGATTTCGATACGATCGCCATCTTCAACCAGACCAATCGCACCGCCTTCAGCCGCTTCTGGAGAAACGTGACCAATCGACAGACCTGATGAACCGCCAGAGAAGCGGCCGTCAGTTAACAGTGCACATTCCTTACCTAAACCTTTCGATTTCAGGTAGCTGGTTGGGTACAGCATTTCCTGCATACCAGGGCCACCACGTGGGCCTTCGTAACGAATCACAACCACATCACCTGCTGTGATTTTGCCACCCAGAATCGCGTCTACCGCAGAATCCTGGCTTTCAAATACACGTGCAGTCCCATTGAATTTCAGGATTGATTCATCTACACCGGCCGTTTTTACGATACAACCATCTAGCGCGATGTTGCCATAAAGTACAGCCAGACCACCGTCTTTAGAGAATGCATGTTCTGCATTACGGATCACACCATTTTCACGGTCGCCATCCAAACGTGAGTAGTAACGGTCTTGTGAGAATGCAGTCTGGGTTGGTACGCCACCTGGTGCTGATTTAAAGAATTGATATACGTCTTCATCTTCAGTACGGATGATGTCCCATTTATCTAAAGCATCTTTTAATGTTGCTTCGTGAACCGTACCGACAGAGGTATCTAACAGGCCTGCACGATCTAGTTCACCGAGGATCGACATGATCCCGCCGGCACGGTGCACGTCTTCCATATGTACATCATTCTTCGCAGGAGCGACCTTACAAAGCACTGGTACTTTACGAGATAGACGATCGATGTCATCCATGGTGAAGTCCACACCCGCTTCGTTTGCAGCAGCTAATAAGTGTAGAACGGTATTGGTTGAACCACCCATTGCGATGTCCAAAGTCATGGCATTTTCATACGAAGCTTTAGTCACCATTGAACGTGGTAATACGCTGTAATCGTCTTGTTCATAATGGCGTTTTGCCAGTTCAACAATGAGAGAACCTGCACGTTCGAACAGTTTTTTACGGTTCGCATGAGTTGCCAAAGTTGAACCGTTACCTGGAAGCGATAGACCCAATGCTTCAGTCAAGCAGTTCATTGAGTTCGCAGTGAACATGCCTGAACATGAACCACAGGTTGGACATGCAGAACGTTCGTATTCAGCCACTTCTTCATCAGTATAGTTATCATCTGCAGCGACGATCATGGCATCGATCAAGTCGATGGCTTTATCATTACCACGGATTTTCACTTTACCGGCTTCCATCGGACCGCCAGACACGAATACCACTGGAATGTTCAGGCGCATTGCTGCCATTAACATCCCCGGAGTGATCTTGTCACAGTTCGAGATACACACCATCGCATCGGCACAGTGTGCGCTGACCATATATTCTACCGAGTCAGCAATTAGGTCACGTGAAGGCAGTGAATACAGCATACCGTCATGACCCATGGCGATGCCGTCATCTACAGCAATGGTATTGAATTCTTTTGCTACACCGCCTGCCTGTTCAATCTGACGTGCCACGAGCTGACCTAGGTCTTTTAAATGCACGTGACCCGGTACAAACTGGGTAAAAGAGTTGACCACCGCAATAATCGGCTTGCCAAAATCTTCATCTTTCATCCCGGTCGCACGCCATAAGCCACGTGCGCCCGCCATATTTCTTCCGTGTGTCGATGTTTTTGAACGATAGTCAGGCATGTGTATTTCCAACGAGTTGTGCTTGAGAGGGTGAATCCCCATCTCTGGCTAAAATGTACTGATCTTCAGGTTATCAGTTGAAATTTCGTCACATCATACTACAGCTCAATCTGTCAGCGTGCTGGGTGATCGGGTCTTTTGAACCTTTTATTCTGCGATCTTTCAACTGATGAAAACTGGGGAGACTCGCCTATGGAGCCGATATGATTTGATCATAAAGCATTAGCTCCGGCATTTTCATGAATAATTTTTACCTTTTATATAAACAAAATTTATTGATATTAATTTTTTAAATAAAATTTTGTTTGCAAAGAACAACACCCAGCCGAACTCATGAAGATGCAATCTCTATTTACATGACAATTTAGGCTTAAAAAGGCTTTTCGCATATAATGTGGGGCAAGTTTATATGGAATCTCATGTGTGAAAATTATCTTTGCGGGAACACCAGAATTTGCAGCTGTAGCGCTCGATGCCTTATTAAAAACCGAGCATGAAATTGTGGCGGTCTATACTCAACCTGACCGCAAAGCAGGCCGCGGACAAAAACTTACGGCCTCTGCCGTAAAACAACTGGCGCTGGCGCATGATCTTCCGGTGTATCAACCGTTACATTTTAAATCATCCACAGAAGAAGGTCTGGCTGCGCAGGCAGAACTGAAAGCCCTAAATGCCGATGTAATGGTGGTGGCGGCTTATGGCCTGATTTTGCCACAAGTGGTGCTGGATACACCCAAATATGGCTGTCTGAATATTCATGGTTCGCTGCTGCCACGCTGGCGAGGGGCGGCGCCAATTCAACGCGCCATTGCCACCGGCGATGCTGAAACCGGCGTGACCATTATGAAGATGGCGGCCGGGCTGGATACCGGCGATATGATGTATAAAACCCTGTGCCCGATTACAGCCGAAGATACTTCTGCCAGCCTACATGACAAACTGGCCATTCAGGGTGCAGAGGCGATTGTGGCGGTACTGGCTTCGGAGCAGACTTTACAACAGTATCTGGAACAGCGCGAAGTGCAGGATGAAGCTTTAACGGTATATGCCCACAAGCTGTCTAAAGCCGAAGCGAAAATTGACTGGTCTCAGGATGCTGTGACAATTGACCGCAATATTCGCGCCTTTAACCCGTGGCCGGTGGCGTTTATTCCGCTGGATGAGCAAAGTAATTTACGGGTCTGGGGATCTGTGCTGTCAAATGAAGCGGTCAATGGCCAGTCGGCGGGGACCATTCTGGCGCTGGATAAACAGGGCATACATGTAGCCTGTGGCGATGGCAAAGCCATCTGTCTGACCAGCCTGCAATGGCCGGGTGGTAAAGCGCTGAATCCGGTCCAGATTGCACAAACCCAGAAATTAAGTATTGGGCAGGTGCTGGCATGAATCAACATCCATCCGGTCAGTCACATCTGAACTTACGCGCCCAAGTCATTCGTACTTTATTGGCCGTCCAGCAGGGCCAATCTCTGGCCAGTATTTTACCGCTGCATCTGACCAAGGTCGCCGAGCGTGACCGGGCGCTGTATCACGAACTGGTCTTGGGCACCTTACGTCAATGGTATGGCCTGAAAAGCATTACCCTGCCTTTGCTGGTCAAACCGCTGAACAATGAAACCGTCGAAACCTGTCTCTATGTCGGGCTGTATCAGATTTTATGTACCCGTATTGCCGACCATGCAGCCATTTCAGAAACCGTGACTGCCACCAAGCAGCTGGGCTTTCAGGCACTCAGTGGTGTGGTCAATGCCATCCTGCGACGTGTTTCACGTGAAACATCGGTCTTTGAGCAGGCCCTGCAAACGGCGCATGGTTTACCTAGCTGGCTGTTTAAACGTCTGAAAAAAGACTGGCCGGAACAGCTGGAGCAGCTGACCCAGGACCTGAAACAGACAGCGCCACTGACCTTAAGGGTCAATCAGCGCAAGATCAGCCGTGAAGCCTATCTGAATAAACTGTTGGGTGCCGGTATTCAGGCTCGTCCAGGTGAACGTTCCGATGTGGCAATTATTCTGGAGCAGGCGGTGCAGATTCCGGAGCTGCCGGGCTTTGATGCCGGCTGGTTCTCGGTACAGGATGAACATGCCCAGCTTTGTGCGCAGTTACTGCCAGATTTAAATGGCAAAGTGGTGATTGATGCCTGTGCAGCCCCGGGCGGAAAAACCGCACATATTCTGGAAAAATTTAGTCCGTCCACTTTGGTGGCACTGGATCAGGACCCGAAACGGCTGTTACGGGTCACGGAAAATCTGGAGCGCCTGCAACTGACCGATACGCAGCAGGTTGAAATTCTGGCGGCAGATGCTACGCGCTGGACCGCAACCGAACCGGTCGATTGTATTGTGCTGGATGCGCCCTGCTCTGCCATTGGAGTAATGCGTCGTCATCCGGATATTCGCCTGTTACGTCAATCGGCTGACATTCAGCAAACTGTCGAGCTGCAGCAGCAGATTCTGGAACAGATGTGGTCCCAGTTAAAAGTCGGCGGAACCTTGCTATATATCACCTGTTCCATTTTAAAAGCAGAAAATGAGCAGCAGATGCAGCAGTTCTTTGCCCAGCATGCCGATGCCAAAGAAATTAAAATTGTCACAGACTATGGTGTCGAACAGCAGTATGGCCGCCAGCTGTTACCGGAAGCCGGACGCGGCGATGGCTTCTATTATTGCCGGATCGAAAAAATCTAGACGACAAAAAAAGGAACCCTCAGGTGGTTCCTTTTTTATTCTACAGCGGCTTAGTCTGCACAAGCATGTACCACAGACTTAATCCTCTGGTTCATCTGGATGTTTGCTCAGATGAATCATGGCCAGGATTAAACCGCCCCAGAGCAGGACAGTCGAGATGATCATCATGATAATTGCTTCAGTATTCATCTTAGTTCTCCTCTTCCGGGACTTTGTCTTTCAGACAGCTCAGTACAATGGCACCCACAATAAACAGGGCCAGCGTACCGCCACCCACCAACCATAAGATTTCAGCCGGATAACCGCCATAACCTTCTGCAACAATCGACTTGATGGTTAGGCCTAAAGCCACCAGTAATGATAATGGAGTAATCACGGTTAACAGGAAGTTCCAGCCGGCACCCAGTTTAATACTAGAGTACTGGTTGATATGCGCCTGTAACTGCGACAATAACGGACGACGGAACCACGACACCAGAATAATCGACAGTAAACCACCGCCAACAATACCAATATTATTGGCAAAGTAGTCAATGATGTCGACAAAGGTAATCGCACTATGGGTCGAGAAAATCAGGGTCGAAACAATGGCAGAACCACCGGCAATAATGCTGACCGATTTTTTACGTGACCAGCCTAACTTGTCCTGGAAAGCTGAAATCGGTACTTCCAGAATACTGACCATGGAAGTAATCCCGGCAACGGTCAACGAGGCAAAGAACAGGAAGCCAAATAAGTCGCCGCCTGCGCCCATGCTGGAAATAATTTTCGGGAAGGCAATAAAAGCCAGACCAATACCGCCAGATACCACTTCTTCCACGGTTGAGCCTGAGCTGAACGCCATAAAGCCCAAAGCCGCAAATACCCCGATACCGGCCAGAATTTCAAAAGATGAGTTGGCCAGCGCAACCACCGCACCGGAACCAGTCATATTGGTTTTACGCTTTAAATACGAGGCATAGGTCAGCATGATCCCGAAGCCCACAGACAGCGAGAAGAAGATATGACCAAATGCGGCCAGCCAGACTTTATAGTTGCCCATCGCTTCCCAGTTCGGGGTAAAGAAGGCATTTAAACCTGCGGTTGCACCCGGTAAACGGATCGCCTGAATCACCAGAATCGTGAACAGTACCACCAGTAACGGCATAAAGATTTTATTGGCCAGTTCCACACCACGACGTACACCACCGTAGAGAATGAACATCACCACCGCCCAGACAATCACCAGACCGAAGAATAAGGTCGGTACAAAGCCCAAGGCCAGCCCTTCGCCATTTTGCAAATAGGAATTAAAGAAGAAAGCCTGGGTGTCTGCCCCCCATTTCTGGCCAATTGCGTAGTACATATAACTACCGGCCCAGGACAGAACGCTGGCATAGTAAATCCCGATGACCAAGGTCACCATCACCTGCCACCAGCCCAAGGACTCACTGTTCATGAGCTTTTTATACGCCAGTGGCGGCGCTTTACGGAACTTATGCCCGACCGCGTAATCTAAATATAATAACGGCAAACCGGCAGCAAAAATTGCCACCAGATACGGCACCAGGAAGGCACCACCACCATTTTCGTAAGCCACATAGGGAAAACGCCAAATATTCCCCAAGCCTACAGCTGAACCAATCGCTGCAATAATAAAGCCTGATCGCGCGGACCAGTTTTCACGATTTCCTGACATAAAACACCTAAACCTAGATGCTTTTTTCACTGCTTTTTATGTGGTTTTCTCGCAAGCAAAAAAGCACCATGCAATATTAATCTTGAGTGTTTGATTTAGCCTTGACCTTTTGGGTACTGGTTTCTAAATGACAAACAGGGAGTGAATGACGAAAACTTGCTTAAAGTGCATCGTGAAGACTCCCTTTTATATGGTTCAACAATACTCACTTTTAAAAAATTATTCTGTAATTTCTGCTCCAAATCTTGGGTTTTTATAATCTATCCTGATTCAACCGCTCAATTAATCAGCTTATTTATTGTACAATTTTGGTTATGAATTACCAAACTTTTTGGAATATATTATGAAGTAAAACTGAAAACTCAATTGCCATCCTTTAAACGGTCATTTATACCCGATGATATAAAATGCCTATCGCCGCCCCTCAATGCTTTCTTCAGATGCTGTATTTAAATAGATTGCCGTGATCTATAGATGAGAATGCATCAAGTTCAAGCTTGCCGTTATTTAAAACCTACTCAAACCTACTCAATGTGGGTTTGATGTTTAATTCCTACTTCACCATCAAGAACCTAAAGCATTTGCTTTAGGGATTACCTCAATTCCATAGGCTGTCACGGTGTAACTCACCGCCTTAATCACCACTTATGCAGTGA